>NZ_JAGPUP010000531.1:0-54037 GCF_018069605.1 Microvirga sp. HBU67558
CGATCCGGTGAGGCACCGGCGCTTCAGACAGGCGAGATCACCGGGACAAGCCCGGTGATGACGGGAGAGGATCAGGACGGGCCATCCCGATCCGGTGAGACGCGGCGTTCCAACCAATCGAGATCACCAGCACAGAGCCGGTGATGACGGAGGGGGTGTCAGGCCCCGCGCCTCGCAGCATCGGCACACGCCTGGCGATGCAGGGAAGGGGTTCCGCCCATCGACCTCCAGGCGATCGCGGCTCGATGCAAAATCATATTCCCGCCGCGCAGGGCTCCTATGATGGCGGGATCGAGGCGCATTCCGCCTTGACCTGAGGCGCGCGATCCACCATGAGGGTTTGCAAGGTTTTTGACCCAACCCTGGCCTTGCGCCGGGGTTTTTTTGTGTGAGGCATTGAGCGATGGCGAACGTGGTTGTCGTGGGCGCCCAGTGGGGCGACGAAGGCAAGGGCAAGATCGTCGACTGGTTGTCCGAACAGGCGGACGTGGTCGTGCGGTTCCAGGGCGGGCACAATGCCGGCCATACCCTCGTGATCGGCGACAAGGTGTACAAGCTCTCGCTGCTGCCCTCCGGGGTCGTGCGCCCGGGCAAGCTTTCCGTCATCGGCAACGGCGTGGTGCTCGATCCGCATGCGCTCGCCGGAGAGGTGGAGCGCCTCGCCGAGCAGGGCGTCTCGATCACCCGCGAGTCCCTGCGCGTGGCCGAGAACGCCACGCTGATCCTCTCGATCCATCGCGAGCTCGACGCCCTGCGCGAAAGCGGCAGCGCCGGCACGAAGATCGGCACGACCAAGCGCGGCATCGGTCCGGCCTACGAGGACAAGGTCGGCCGCCGCGCCATCCGCCTCATGGACCTCGCCGATCTCTCGGCTCTGCCCGAGAAGATCGAGCGGCTGCTCACCCACCACAACGCCCTTCGCCGCGGCTTCGGCCTCGATGAGTTCGAGCCGAAGGCGATCTACGAGGAATTGGCCTCCGTGGCCCCGAAGGTGCTGCCCTACATGGACGCCGTATGGCGCCTGCTCGACGAGGAGCGGCGGGCCGGCAAGCGCATCCTGTTCGAAGGCGCGCAGGGCGCGCTGCTCGACGTGGATCACGGCACCTATCCCTTCGTCACGTCGTCCAACACGGTGGCCGGCCAGGCGGCGACCGGCTCGGGCCTCGGGCCGGGCGGCGTCGGCTACGTGCTCGGCATCGCCAAGGCCTATACGACTCGCGTCGGCGAGGGGCCGTTCCCGACCGAGCTGTTCGACGAGATCGGCGAGATGATCGGCCAGAAGGGCAAGGAATTCGGCGTGGTCACGGGCCGCAAGCGCCGCTGCGGCTGGTTCGATGCCACCCTGGTGCGCCAGACGGTGCGCACCTCCGGCATCGACGGCATCGCGCTCACCAAGCTCGACATCCTCGACGGCTTCGAGACCATCAAGATCGGCGTCGGCTACAGGCTCGACGGCGAGACCATCGACTACTTCCCGGCGAGCCAGGGCGCGCAGGCCCGCGTCGAGCCCATCTACGAAGAGATCGAAGGCTGGAGCGGTTCGACCGCAGGAGCACGCTCCTGGGCTGACCTTCCGGCACAGGCCATCAAGTATGTTCGCCGCGTCGAGGAACTGATCGGAGCGCCCGTCGCGGTGCTCTCCACCTCGCCGGAGCGTGACGACACAATCCTCATGAAGAACCCCTTTGAGGGTTGACGACGGAGCCACGGCGGGTCATTCCCAGAGAGAAATGGCAGATTATTACCCTCTCATCGCACGAGCCGTCGAAGGCTTGCCCGAGCAGACGCCCGACAAGCGGCGCGCCGTCTACGAGCGCGCCCGCACGGCTCTGATCGCCCAGCTGCGTTCGCTCAATCCGCCTCTGAGCGAGACGGAGATCCAGCAGGAGGGCCGCTCTCTCGACGAGGCGATCGACCGGGTCGAGGCGGATTACGTCGTACCTGCCGCAGGGTTCGATCCCGATCCCTTCCCGCCTGCGCCGGCTCGCGACCGGGCGGGGCCGGAGGAGACCCGGAGCTCAGGTTCCGTTCACGGCCTCCGGGCTCCCGCCCCTCAGGCTGCCGCCGACGAGGGGGCCGCGGACGCCTATGCGGAGCCGGCCGTAGCCCGTCCCAAGATCGACAGCCGCCCTCATCCGGCCATGCAGGGCAAGGGACGGCGCCGGACGATCATCTTCGGCTCGGTGCTCGCTCTCGTGATCGCGGCCATCGCGGCCTTCGCGTTCCTATGGCGCGACAAGCCCGAGGATCTCGCGCCCGAGGCCCCCGTCGCGACGGCGCCCCAGCCGGCCCCGGCCGATTCCAAGATCAACGAGCGGGTCGGCGGACAGGCTCCTTCGACGACCGCTCCCGCCTCGGCGCCCCGCCAGGAGACCGGCGTGGTGCAGCGTGCGGTCTTCTACGAGGAGGATCCGTCCAATCCGCAGACCCCCAAGGCGCAGGTCGGGCGCGTGACATGGCGTCTTGAGGACGTGAATCCCGGTCAGGGGCAGCCGCTCGAGAAAGCGGTCAGCGCCCTGATCGAGGTGCCCGAGGCCGGGTTGACGATGCGCATGGTCTTGAGGCGCAACCTCGACGCGACACTGCCCGCCTCTCATACGGTCGAACTCACCTTCACGACCCGCGAAGGCGACGTGAACCGCGTCATCCGGGATGTCGGGCTGCTCCAGTTCAAGGATGAGGAAGCCGCGCGCGGAACCCCGGTCGCCGGGCTGCCGGTGCCCGTGCGCGAGAATCTGTTCCTGATCGGGCTGTCGAACCTGCAGGTCGACGTGGCGCGCAACACCCAGCTGTTCGTTCGCCGCAACTGGATCGACCTGCCGGTCCGGATGGTGTCCGGTCAGCGCGCGATCCTGAGCTTCGAGAAAGGCGGCTCCGGCAGCCAGATCCTCAACGACGCCTTCAACCAATGGCAGTAGGGCAACCCTGCTCCTGACAGCAAAAAAGCCGCGCTCGCTGCGCGGCTTTTTTCATGGTTTCGTCGCCAGCCGGCTTATGCGTCGGCCGACGAGGTCTCGATCTGGGTCAGGTTCTTCTTGACCGCTTCCTGGATCTTCTCGAAGGCGCGGACCTCGATCTGGCGGACGCGCTCGCGGGAGACGCCGAACTCGGTGGAGAGCTCCTCGAGCGTAATTGGATCATCCGAAAGACGGCGCGCTTCGAAGATGCGGCGCTCGCGTGGATTGAGCACGGAGAGCGCCGAACGCAGGGCGGTCAGCCTGTTCTGGCCTTCCTCCTCCTCGACGAGCACCTGTTCCTGGCTCTGACTGGTGTCGACGAGCCAATCCTGCCATTCGCCGCCGCCTTCACCCTCGTCACGCAAGGGCGCGTTGAGGGAGGCGTCACCGCCGAGGCGGCGGTTCATGTCCACCACGTCCTGCTCGGTCACCCCGAGCTGGGTTGCGATCTGCTTGACATGGTCGGGGCGAAGATCGCCTTCCTCGAATGCGGAGATCCGGCCCTTCGCCTTGCGCAGGTTGAAGAACAGCTTCTTCTGGTTCGCCGTGGTGCCCATCTTCACGAGGGACCAGGAACGCAGGATGTATTCTTGAATCGCCGCTTTGATCCACCACATGGCATAGGTGGCGAGGCGGAAGCCCTTGTCGGGTTCGAAGCGTTTGACGGCCTGCATCAGACCGACATTGCCTTCCGACACGACCTCGCCGATCGGCAGGCCATAGCCGCGATAGCCCATGGCGATCTTGGCGACCAGGCGCAGGTGGGACGTCACGAGCTTATGGGCCGCTTCGCGATCTCCATGCTCGCGCCAGCGTTTGGCGAGCATGTATTCCTCATGCGGCTCAAGCATGGGGAAGCGACGGATCTCGTCGAGATAGCGCGAAAGGCCCCCTTCATTGGCAAGCACCGGAAGCGCTGCAGCCATATCTTCTCCTCCTTTGGCTCCCTCACCATGAGGCAAGCCTGGGGCGGCCCCCCTCCGAGGCCGGCCGCCCTAACCCCCTATATAAGCGGTTCAACGTTGTCCGAATAGAGGCATCAGGCTTCAAGACGTGGTGAACGCTCCAGAGTCGCAAGGGTGCCAGCGTGACGTCATTTTGCGACCGATTGACGCTAAATTTCAGCCCGCAAAGCTTCCAGAAGTGCCGCCATGTCCGACGGGAGAGGGCTCTCGAAGCGTAAGAATTCCCCGCTGCGCGGATGTTCGAACCCGAGGATGGCGGCATGCAGGGCCTGCCGATTCAGGGCATCGAGCGCCTCCTTCTGTGCGCCGGAGAGCCGGTTCGCCTTGGTCTTGAAGCCGGACCCGTAGGTTGCATCCCCCAGAAGCGGATGGCCGAGATGGGCCATGTGGACCCGGATCTGATGCGTACGCCCCGTCTCCAGTTCGCAGCGGACGAGGCTCGCGAGAGGCTGGTCCGGGGGCAGTCCTTCCAGCACCTCGTAATGGGTGATCGCATAACGGCCACGGTCCTCGCCCACCACGACGATCTTCTCTCGATTGTGGGTGCTGCGAGCGAGCGGTGCGTCGACGGTTCCTCGCCGGCGCTCGGGCACGCCCCAGAGGATCGCCAGATAGGCCCGTTCCAAGGGACCCGTGCGGCCGTGATCGGCGAACTGCGCCGCCAGCGCCTGGTGGGCGAGATCGTTCTTGGCGACCACCAGCAGGCCTGAGGTGTCCTTGTCGAGGCGATGAACGATCCCGGGCCGCTTCACACCTCCGATGCCTGAGAGGCTCTCGCCGCAATGGGCGATGAGGGCGTTCACCAGGGTGCCGGAATCGTGCCCGGCGGCCGGATGCACGACGAGCCCGGAGGGCTTGTCGATAACGATCAAGTCATCGTCCTCGTAGACGATGGTGAGATCGATCGCCTCGCCGGCAGGTTCGGCCGGGACGGGCGGCGGCACGGTCAGGGTGATCCGGATGCCGCCGGCAACCTTCCGGTTCGGATCGAGGACCGGCACGTCGTCGATGGTGACCTGCCCGTCCCGAATGAGAGCCTGGACGCGGCTTCGTGACAGATCCGCCTGCAGGCGTGTCAGCACGCGGTCGAGCCGATCCGCCGTCATGTCGTGTTCCAGAAGCCATTCCTGTCGCGTCGCGCCGTTCACCGCATCCTCATTTGATCTGAGCCGTTCGCTTTTTTCAGCAAAAGGGCTTGAAGGGATTCGGAAGGGTGGTTATACGAGCGGCCTCAACCTTGCTAGCTCCCTTCGTCTAGCGGTCTAGGACGTCGCCCTCTCACGGCGAAAACAGGGGTTCGAGTCCCCTAGGGAGCGCCAAAGGTTCGATAGGACAGCCCCGCCAAGAGCGGGGCTTTCTCTTTTCTGGACACGGCCAATCGAGCGCCCGCGCCGAGCTGGAATTCCGCAGGCGCGAAGGCGTGTGGGTCACCGCCGCGGTGAATGCGGGGCAGCAGGGGCTGCCCTTCGGCATGCTGTCACTCGGCAGGCGTCAGGCGGGCCGTCGGCGACGCAGCGATGTCCCGCGCCGGCCTGAAGACGAAATAGGCGAACAGCATCATCGCAGCCAGGACGATCAGGGAAGCGAGCGCGGCAACCGGATCGAACGCCGTATAGCCGAGATGAAGCGCGGCGACCGCGACCGTCAGGATGACCGTGCCGATCGACCAGACAACCACTTGGATCATGGCGAGGCGGCTTCTGTCGAGCGCGGGACGACGCTCGTAGTAGATGCCGAAGAGGAACAGCGACACCCAGCCGAGCAGGTTGAGATGCGCGTGGGCCGGCATGATCGAATGATCCTGGGAAGCCGCCATCCCGATCCCCATCGCCATGCCGGCGATGACGAAGAGTACAGCCAGCTTGAAGCTGAGCGACGATGCAGTCATGAGGTCCTCCTAGAAGTATTCCCTGGGTCGTTTGCTTTTGTTTTCACTACAACCGTGAGCACAATGTCCGATGTGTGGGAAAGCACAATAGATCTTCTAGGGTATTATCACTACAATATTGTTATAACAATTCACATGTCTCCGGTGATAAGGTGCCACTCAGGAAACTCGACTGCTATATGAAACGACCCGCTTTCGCGGGCCGCCGGAGCAGAATTCAGCGAAGTCAGCTGCGTTGGGTCACTCGCTCCTTGCGGGATCCCAAGATCTTCCGTTTGCGGCCCTTCGCCTTCTTCCAAGACGGTCTCATACGGGCTTTGCGGGCCATCGCGTACTCCTATGGCGTGCTGCGGCTGTCCGCCGTCGAGGTTGCCGGATCGGCTTGTTCCAACCCCTCGCGCTGATCGTTCTCGTCCAGTCGGCGGTCGCTGGCAGAACGATCGTCGCGGCTTCGATGGACAGAGTTCTCCTCGGTCGGAGGGACGATGCTGGTGTTCAGGCTCCGCTCGGCCAAACCTTGAGCGCGGTCGTCAGCCTTGCCGGCCATGACTTCAGCCTTTGCTTTGAATATCGCTGCGGTGCGCGCCCGACCCCATGCCTTGCTGGTCTTGGAGCGCATGTTCGCAGCGCTCCACATGACTGGCCGCGCGCTGCTGCATCTCCTGGGCATTGTGGCAAGGGTTCTCGATTTCCTGGTGGCAGAACTGGCACTTCATGACGGCCTCCTTCTCAGCAAGAGCAGAAGGCCAACGTAGAGGTGCAGTCGAGGTTCCGCGGCTCATGCGCCTCGTGAGAGTATGGAGACAAGCCAGATTGCACTGGGGAATGTCGGATAATCCTGGTTTCAGCCACTCCGATGGTCGTGCCGCGCCCGGCTCAGGTCCGGTGCACTGCAGGTTCGGATGCAGCAGGTGCGCGCCCCACAGGAACCAAGCGTCCTGTGGCCTGTTCACATCCGTTGGTGATGGCGCGCAATTGCTTCGTGCCACGAGGAAGCGGATCCATTCCTGTTTCTAGCATCATCTCCGGAGGAAGATTTCTATGAAGAGAGCATTCATTCTGGCCGCTGGCCTTGTCGTCTTGGCGACCGGCGCGTGGAGTCAGGAATCATCGCGAAGCCGTGACGATTTCGGTCGCGGAAGCTGGCGCGAGAGCCACGACGGATGGGATCGCGACCGAGACCGCCGCCGCAGCCCGATCATGCGGGACGATGACGATGATCGGGATGAGCGGCCCGAGCGCGGAGCCCGGTTCTTCCTGCGCAGCGGCGATACGCAGCTTCGGGTCGTCTGCGGGAATCGGGAATCGACGCAGTCCTGTGTCGATGCGGCCCTGCGCATGTTCGACCGGGTGCAGTCTCAGCAGGGCACCGGTGCGCGGTCGCCCGCAACGTCCGCGCCCTCGCAGACGCCGCAATAGATCGGCTCAAGAGTATCGGTTTGCGCTCACGCGCGCTCGAGAGCACCCGTGAGATCGGCCAGCAGGTCGTCACGATGCTCGAGCCCGATTGAAAGGCGCACGAGGCCGTCCGGAATGCCCATCTCGCCGCGCTGACCCGGCGTGAATCGCTGGTGCGTGGTCGTGGCCGGGTGGGTGACGAGGCTCTTCGCGTCACCCAGATTGTTCGAAATCCGGATCAGGTTCAGCGCATTCAGGAAACGGAAGGCTGCTTCCTTGCCGCCCTTCACCTGGAGGGCGATCATGGTCGAGCCACCGCTCATCTGGCGCCGGATCAACTCGGCCTGAGGATGGTCAGCCCGACCCGGATAGGTCAGCCGCTGAACCTTGGGATGATCATGGAGGGCGTCCGCAAGATAGCCTGCCGTTGCCGTCTGCCTCTCGACACGCAGGGGAAGGGTCTCCAGGCCCTTCAGGAGCACCCAGGCGTTGAAAGGTGAGATCGACGGCCCTGTCATGCGCAGGAACTGCTGCACTTTCGTCTCGATGAATTCGGTCGAGGCCAGGATCACGCCTCCGAGACAGCGGCCCTGTCCGTCGATGTGCTTGGTCGCGGAATAGACAACGCAGTCCGCCCCCAGGACCAGGGGCTTCTGGAAGAGGGGTGTGGCGAAGACGTTGTCGACGGTGAGCGTCGCGCCCGCCTCATGCGCGATTGCTGCGACGGCCGCGATATCGATGATCTCAAGGCTCGGGTTGGTCGGGGTCTCGAGCAGGAAAGCTCTTGTTTCCGGTCGCACCGCCTCGCGCCATTGGTTCAGATCGGCGCCGTCGACGAGAGTGCAGCCGACGCCGAAGCGGGGCAGGAGATCCTCCACCACCCACCGGCACGAGCCGAAGAGAGCGCGGGCGGCCACCACATGATCTCCCGCCTGGACCTGTCCGACCATGGCGGCGGTCACCGCTGCCATGCCGCTCGCCGTAGCCCGGGCCGCCTCAGCCCCTTCAAGGGCAGCGATCCGCTGCTCGAAGGCGTCGATCGTCGGATTGGAGTAGCGGCTGTAGCTATAGCCGGGCTCCTCGTTCAGGAAGCGCCTCTCCGCGCTCTCCGCACTCTCGTAAACAAAACCCTGGGTGAGGAAGAGCGCTTCCGACGTCTCGCCGAAGGGCGTGCGTTGATGGCCCTCATGAACGAGGCGGGTTTCCAGGTGATAGTCGGGTTGGTGCGGCGAGGTCATGAGGGGATCCTACGATTGTTCTTTAAAAAGAACAATCGTCTTTTCTCGCGGAAAGTTTCATAATTTCCTTCTCCGATCCGGCCGTCAGCGCGCCACTTCCTTGCGCGCTTCCTCGATCAGACGCTTGACGCAAGGTTCCAGGGACGATCGCCAGAGCGGCAGGACCACCCCGTGGACGTCTTTCAGCTTGCTGCAGTCGAGCCGGGAGTTGGCTGGCCGTTTGGCCGGCGTCGGGTAATCCGCCGTTGCGATCGGCCGGACCTTCGCCGAAGGGCCGCCGAGCCGGGCCGACAGGGCGAAGATCTCCGTGGCGAATTCCGCCCAGCTCGCGAAGCCCGTCCCCGTCATATGGAACAACCCGCGCAGCGTCCGGTCCTCCCGCCGCTCGAGAAGGTTGCGGCTGATGGCGAAAATGCCGTCCGCGATGTCGAGGGCGCTGGTGGGCGATCCATGCTGGTCGCCGACCACGCCGAGCTCTTCACGGTCGGCCGCGAGGCGCAGCATGGTCTTCACGAAATTCTTGCCGAACGGACTGTAGACCCAGGCGGTGCGCAGGATGACATGATCCTCAGCCTCGGCCGCCACGGCTTCCTCGCCCAAAAGCTTCGACGTGCCATAGGCTCCCAGCGGCGAGACCGGATCGTCCTCTCGATAGGGCCGGTCGGCCGTGCCGTCGAAGACGTAGTCGGTGGACAGGTGGATGACGGGCACGTTCATCGCCGTGGCGGCACCGGCCACGACGCCCGCGCCGATGCCGTTGATGGCTTCCGCCAGTTCAGGGTCCGTTTCCGCCTGGTCCACGGCCGTGTAGGCGGCGGCATTCACGATCAGGTCGCCGCCGGTTTCGATCAGCGCGTCCTCGATGCCTGAGGGATCGGCGAGATCGAGCTTGGGGCGGCCGACGAGGACGGCCTGAGCGCCGTGCGCCCGCGCGCGCTCCGCCAGCGCACGGGCGACCTGTCCTTCCTTGCCGACGATGATGATACGCATGGACACCTGCAATCCTCTATGATGGTGAGGGCGGCCTAATCGAGCAGAGCCGCCCAGGCAAGATCAGTTGCCGATGGCAACGCCTTCGCGGCGGCTGTCGGCGCCGCCCACCAGCCCGGCTGGCGTCACGACGATAGCATGGATGCCGGAGTTCTGGTCGATCAGCTTGACCTCGTGGCCCTTCGCCTCCAGCGCCGCCTTCCATCCTTCGGCCTCCGTGCCGGCCTCCAGCTCGGTCGGGCCGTTGCGGCTCCCGACATTGGGAAGATCGGCTGCGACCTGCGGATCGAGCTTCCAGTCCAGGATGCCCACGAGGGTCTTGGCCACGTAGTTGATGATGAGGCTGCCGCCCGGGGAACCGACGACCGCGTAGAGCTTGCCGCTGCCGTCGAGCACGATGGTCGGCGCCATGGAGGAACGGGGGCGCTTGCCCGCCTCGACGCGATTGGCGACGGGCTTGTCGTCGTCCGTCGTGGCGAAGGAGAAATCGGTGAGTTCGTTGTTGAGCAGGAATCCGCTTTTGGTCATCAGCCTCGAGCCGAAGCCATCCTCGATCGTGGTCGTCATCGACACCGCGTTGCCGTTGCGATCCACGATGGACATGTGGCTCGTGCCGAATTCGATTCCGTCCGACGGCCCCCACAGGAAGGTCTTCTGGAAGGGCGGATCGCCGGGCTTCGCCTTGCCCATGGACTTGTTCGGGTCGACCAGGGCCGCACGGCTCTTGAGATATCCCGGATCGGTCAGGCCCCTGACCGGCACGTTGACGAAGGCGGGATCGGCCAAAAAGAGTGCCCGGTCCGCATAGGCGAGGCGGCCTGCCTCGGCGATCCAATGAACCGCCTCCGGGTCGGGCTTCAGCGACCCCATGTCTTGCGTCTCCAGGACGCCCATGATCTGCTGCACCGCGACCTGACCCGAACTCGGCGGGCCCATGCCGCAGATCCTGTAGGCCCGGTAGTTTCCGCACACGGGATCGCGCTCCTGGACCTTGTAGCCCTTCAGATCGTCAAGGGTCATGTCGCCCGGATTCGTGGCGTGGCCGGTCACCGTGGTCACGATGTCCTGGGCGATCTCGCCCGTGTAGAAGGCATCCGCGCCCTTGTCGGCGATGGCCCGGAGGGTCTTGGCGAAGGCCGGGTTCTTGAGGACCGTTCCGACCGCCTTTGGCGTGCCGTCCGCCTCATAGAAATAGGCGCGGGCCACTGGATCGTTCTGGAGATACTTTTCCTGCCCCAGGAGCCCGTTGAGCCGCGGCGAAATCGCAAAGCCCTCCTCGGCGAGACGAGCCGCGGGTTCGATCACCTGCGGCCAGGCCAGCTTGCCCCAGTTTCTGTGAGCCGTTTCCAGCAGGCGCAAGGTGCCCGGAACGCCGACCGAGCGGCCGCCGACGACGGCATCGTAGAATTTCATCGGCTTGCCGTCGGGGCCGAGAAACCGCTCCGGCTTCGCGGCAGCCGGAGCCGTTTCGCGCCCGTCGAGCGTCGTCATTGTCTTTCCGTCCCAGAAGACCATGAAAGCGCCGCCGCCGATGCCTGAGCTCTGTGGCTCGACGAGATTGAGGACGAGCTGAACGGCGATCGCGGCATCGACCGCACTGCCGCCAGCCGCGAGAATGTCCCGGCCCGCTTGTGCGGCCAGGGGATTGGCGGCGGCAACCATGTCTTTCGTCGCCGTGCCGGCGGACTTGAGCGTTCGCCCCGTGGGAGCTTCTGGAGCAGGAGCGAGGGCTTGGGCCAGAACCGGCGCGGACAAAGGCAGGCTGGCAAGAAGACCGAGCCCGAAGAAACCTCGCCGAAGAGCATTCCAATTGGTCATGCTGATAAGCTCCCTCTTCCGTGGTTGGACCTACCGGTCTGGAACGAGCCTAACAAAGGATCGTCTCCTTGCGCCACTTCGTTTGGACAGAGTCAGAGAAGAAATTCTGTATTTGCTGCGCTGCAATATCACACTCCTGTCACTCTTTTCCGGCAGGGTGCGATTCGTGAGGCCGACACAGGAGCAGGGACATGTACTCATATAATCTGTTCCAAAGTACGCAGCCGGACGGTCTGGTCTGTGCCGTCCCGGAAGAGCGCTCGGTTCCCTCGTTCGTCGTGGGACCGCACTGGCAGTTCGGCGGTCGGATCGAAAGCCAGGAGGCACCCCTCGGTTTCGACCGGAAGGCCGCCATGGAGGGCGTGCGCTTCAACGGCTTCTACCTCTTCGCCAGCTTCCAGAAGGATCGCCGGGGCCGGTGAGGCCTGAGGGGACATGCGTGCGTGTCCGGCAGCGCGGCCGGGCCGATCGGGCCGACTAAAGAAAATCGATAGGGTTCGGATCAACTCTTGATCTTGCGTGGCACCTGCTTTCTATCTTGGTGATCTTTGCGGCTGCCGCTTTGCATCACCGATTCGATTGTGAACTCATCCCTCGCACTTATCTGGACCATCACGGCTGCAACCACCTTGCTGCAAGCCGGCAACGGCCTGCTTCAGGCGCTCATGCCCTTACGCATGCAGGCCGAGGGGATTTCCGTCGCATCCATCGGCGTCGTGGCGGCGGCTTATGGGCTCGGCTTTTCGACGGGCTGCTTGCTGGCCCCAAGTTTCATCCGGCACGTGGGGTATATCCGGGCCTTTGCCAGCCTCGCCGCGGTGGTATCCGTCCTGATCCTTGTCATGACCCAGGCTCATTCGACCCTGGCCTGGATCTTCCTGCGGGGGCTGACGGGTGTGACGCTGGCCTGCATCTTCACCGTGACGGACGGGTGGATCAGCGCCCGCGCGATCTCCAGCCATCGTGGGCGCATCCTGTCGATCTACATGATCTGTACCAAGGTTGCCCTCATGGTATCCCCGCTCGGGATTGGATTCGGCAATATCCGCACCGATGGCTTGTTCATGGCGGTGAGCGCACTGATCACGCTCTCGCTCCTTCCGATCGCCGCAACGACCACCAAGGAACCGGCGGCGCCTCAAGGCGTCCGGATCGAAGTCAGGAAGCTGTTCGCGACGGCGCCGTCTGCGGTGGTCGGCGCCTTCGTGGTCGGCTTGGTCAATGGCCCGGTCATCGCCATCACGCCCGTCTTCGGGGTCACCATCGGATTGAGCCAGGATCAGGCGGCAGCCCTTCTGTTCGCCCTCCAGGCCGGAAGCCTCGCGATGCAGTGGCCGCTCGGGTGGCTATCCGATCGGGCGGACCGCCGCTACGTGATTGCCGGGCTCGCTGCGGGAACGAGCCTCGTTTCACTTCTGATTCTGTGGGCGAGCGCACAGGGCGCGAACGTGTTGATCCTGTGGTCGTTTGCGGCCTGGGGCGGCCTTGCCCTGTGCATCTATTCCGTCTGCGTCGCCCATGCCTGCGATATCGTTGATCCAGGACAGATCGTCTCCACCGTCGGCACCCTGCTGTTCTCCTGGGCGACGGGCGTCACGGTCGGTCCCCTTTTCGGCGCCCTGGCCATGGAGATGATGGGGCCGAAAGGCCTGTTCATCTACTCGGCCTTCGCCTCGCTGGGCCTTGTCGCCTTCATCGTGATGCGGATTCTTCAGGTGCAGCGGTCTCCCGCCCGGGGTGGCTTTGCCGATATCGCACCGACAAGCACGGCGACGGCCAGTCTGACACCCCGTGCAGACGTCGATGGCCTCGACGATCAGAGCCTCGCAACAGCCGGCTCCCGCAAAGCGGAGGCGTCGGATCAGAAGGCCGAGCCATCCGCCGTGGCCCGGGCCGATACGGCCTCGTAGCGGTTGAGGCGCTTGTCGATCATGTCGTCGATCTTGTCGTAGACCTCGGCGACGCTCAGCTGACGGGTCTTCTTGCCATCCTTGGTGAAGAACAGAGACTTGTTCGACTTTGCGGCGGCCGGGAAGGCATCGGGTGCGCTTTTCTTAGGCGTGTCGTCCACCAGAGCGATGAACCGACTTGCACTATCGACTCCGAAGAAGTGGGAGAGATAGAACTCCGAGCGACTGAGCTTGCGTCCGAGCTTCGTCTCGATCTTCCCCTTGTCGCGCTTCATCATCTCGGCTGCCATGAGAGCCGAGATGTAGGGATTTCGGCGCAGGCCGAGGATATGCTCCCGCATCGTCGCGTCGGTCACCTCGATCTTAGCCCCCGAACCGACGACCGCCTCCGCTTCGGCGATCAGGCCGTGCATGGGGCCGAATGATTTGACGGCTTCCAGCCATGTGCTGGAAATGAACTGAAACAGGCCGAGCGCGGACGAGGTTGACGCCTTGTTGCCTGGCAGGAAGCTCGATTCCTTGTCCGCCAGGGCCATCATGTACACGGGATCTGCACCCGTTGCCTTGGAGGCGCGCAGGATCGTGTCGACGATCCAGACGGGCACGCGCATGTCCTCGAACTCCATGAATTCCGTGAGCTCGCGGGAGACAGGTTCCTCGGTCGCGGTGCTGCCAGAGGTCGGTGCATCGGTCAGGGGAATGGACAGGATGATCTGCTTCTGCAGTTCGGCCGGCGTCGCGTTCACGGCCCCGACAGAAGCGATGGCTTCGAGCGGGTCCGCCGGCGCGGTGTTCCCGGCCGACAGGGTGGACGGTGTCATCGGCTGCACAGGCGGCACCCGGATGGCGTTCTGGCCGGCATCGAGGGCCGGTGGCAACGCCGTCCACGACTCAGCCGCCGAGGCGCTGGGCGTGTGGACGGCCGTGCCGATGGCAATCGTCAGGCATGCGCCAAAACCGAAGGACTTGGTGAGGTCGAGGAGCGTTCTCCCACCCTGCAGCCGTGAGAGCCGGTCAACGGCGTCACGGACGGTAGAAGACCCGCTCCTGTTCTCGCTTTCGAGGCAAATGGCCGTCTGCTGGCATGCGTCATGTGACGCTGTCAGAGGGATTTGCATATGGATAAGCCCCCAAGAGTGCGCCGCTTCTCCGCCAAGGCGGGTGCACGGCCGTTCTTCGTTCAACGGAGGCAAGTATGTGCTAGGGTGATATGTCCAGAATAGGTCAGCTTGGCGTTAAAATTTCGAATTTGTTCCCGGGTGCGACTATTTGTTCAGGCTGATTCATGAATGATCATCTTCATGGAAGCCTTATTTCCCAACGAAAATCTTAGAATGAGAACCATATAACTGATGGCGAGATGACGCAGGGGTAATAATACGATTTGATGAGCCGACAATAGGCAAGCTTTACTCATTTGCCGCAACGTAATACTCGACGTCACAACGTGTGGATCTCAAGTCCTCCTCGGGAAACCGCACTGTGGGATCTGCCATCGAGAGCGATCCTGCGCCTCGGCACCAAGGCTGCCCATGGACATGCGCGTGCTTCCGCCGATGGATCGTCGGGTATAAAGAGCCTGCAGCTCGCAGACCCGGTCCACCCACGATGCTCCTCAGATCCATCCTCCGGCATGCTTGGTTGCTCCTTCTGCCGTTCCTGACGACATTCATTCCCGGAGACACGCAGGCTCACGCGCGGCCTGAAAGGATCGCGTCTCTCAATCTCTGTACGGATCAGCTGCTGCTCGCGCTGGCGGATCGCAGCCAGATCGCCTCGTTAAGCCGGCTCGCGCGGGATCCGTCCATTGCCTTTCTGGCCGATCAGGCTGGCGCGGTTCCCCTGAATGACGGCAGTGCCGAATCCATCATCGTCGAGCGGCCGGATCTCGTGCTGACGGGCACCTACGGCCAGCGGGAGCAGGTCGCGCTTCTGTCACGGCAAGGGATAGACGTGCTGTCGCTGGGACCCTGGGAGAACCTCGCGGATGGACGCAGCCAGATCCGCACATTGGCCCGTCGGCTTGGTCAACCGGAGCGCGGGGAGGCTCTGATCGCCCTGATCGATGCCGCTCTGGAGCGGGCGCGCGGAACCGTGCCTGAGGGACAGAGCATCCTGTCCCTGGAACGGGGCGGTTGGGTCACGTCACCCCGTTCGCCCCTCGGCGAGATTCTGGTCCGCATGGGCTTCAAGCTTCACCAGGAGGCTCTGGGGCTGGTCGAAGGAGGAGTGGCGCGCCTCGAGAGGATCGTCACGACGCCACCGGCCTTCATGCTTCTCGATGCGGCTACGGACCAGGCGGCCGACAACGGGACGGCGCTGCTCCTTCACCCGGCCCTTGCCGAGGCCGTGCCCCCGAGCCGACGTTTGGTGCTTCCCGGCAAGCTGACGATCTGCGGCGGGCCCTCGACACCCGCGGCCATCGATCATCTGGGAGCCGAGGCCCGGGCGAAGGTGCGCTGATCGCGGTCTATTCCAGGTGCAGCCGCAGGGGAGGGGCGGGTTTGAGCAGGATTGGTTGGCCAGCCGCGACAAAGATCACGGCATCGCAGACCTCAGCGACCCTTTGATTGAGGCGGCCCTGCTCGTCCCGGAACGAGCGTCCAAGAGGGGTCGACGGGACGATACCGTGGCCGACCTCGTTCGAGACCAGGATGAGGGGACCCCGGGCGTCCCGGACAGTCTGAACGAGCCGATCGGCCTCCCGGGACGGATCGCGCCCCGCCAGCATGATGTTCGAGAGCCACAGCGTCAGGCAATCGACCAGCACGGCGTGTCTGGGGGCGGCCCGTGCCTGAACGGCCTCAACGAGATCCAGGGGCGCGTCGATCGTCTGCCAGGATCGGTCGCGCTCGGCGCGATGCCGATCGATGCGCTCGCGCATCTCGTCGTCGAAAGCCTGAGCCGTCGCGATATAGTCTCGCTCAGGCGATGTGCTCTCAGCCAGCTGCAGCGCAGTGCGGCTTTTCCCCGAGCGTGCTCCGCCCAGTATCAGGACGCGGCGGTGAATGGTCATGACCGCTCAGGCGCTCAACCGGCTGACTGGCAGGATCATGTGGACGCGCAAGCCTTCCGGCCGCCATTCGCGGTCGAGAGTGCCGCCCAGTTGTCCGGTGATGCTTCTCTGGGACAGTTGCGTGCCGAAACCCTCGAAGGTCGGGGGGCTCTCGATGGTCGGGCCACCGCTCTCGGTCCACAGGAGGTCGACGTCGTCTCCCTGAAGGGTCCAGTGGATGGCGAGGTCCCCCTCTGCGCATGAGAGACAGCCGTATTTGGCGGCATTGGTCGCCAGCTCATGCAGGACGAGCGCGAGGCTCGTCGTCGTGTTGGACCCCACGAGCACGCGCGGGCCTTCGGTGGCGATCCTGTTCTGGCCGGACTGCCGGTAGGGTTCGAGAACAGCCTCGATCAGCCGGCCAAGTTCCACGTCGGGACCTTGCCCCGTCTCTCCTCCCGCGACGGGCTGCACCAGTTCGTGCGCCCGCGAGAGAGCGCTCAGACGCCCGCGCAGGGCATTGGCCATGTCCTTGGGGTCCTTAGCCGTGCGGGCGGTCATCGAAACCATGCCGTTCGCAATCGCGAACAGGTTCTTCACACGATGGTTGAGCTCGCGTGTCAGAAGCTTCTGGGCCTCTTCCAGAGCATGTCGCTCGGTGATGTCGCTGACGACGCCATACAGGCTCACGGCGCGATGGGTCCCGCCCTCGTCGGTGTAGAGCGCCTGTCCGTGCGAGCGGAACCAGCGGAGTTTCCCATCAGGCAGGATAGCCCGGTACTGGCTGTCATACTTGCCGTCGGCTCCGGCAGACGCGGCCGCAGCAATCCTGGCCCTGACCCCCTCCACGTCCTCGGGATGGATCATGGCCCAGGCCTCTTCGAGAGTGAGGCTGTACAATCCGTTATGAGGAAGATGGTAGAGGGCGCACGAGCCCTCGTCCCAGGTGATCAGGTTCTTGTCCAGGTCGATCTGCCAGGTCCCGAGATCGGCGGCCTCGAGGGCGATCCTGTACTGGTTCTCGAGCATGCGCACGGCTTCCTCGGCGGTCTTCTGCGCATTGATATTCGTGCTCGTGCCGAACCATCGGGTGATCTTTCCTGACAGATCCTGGATCGGGATGGCTCGGCTGAGAAACCATTCGTACCCGCCTGCAGCGGTTCGGACCCGGTACTCCCATTCATAGGCCTGTCCGGTCTCAAGGGATCGTTGCCAATGTTCCCGGACCTGAGGAAGATCGTCGGGATGAATGGCAATCTCCCAACCGGATCCGAGGAAATGCTCGCCTGGAAGTCCCGTGAACTCGCGCCACCGGCGATTCACGTAATCGACAGATCCATCGGGACGGGATGACCAGACGAGTTGAGGCAGAGACTCCGCCAGAACAGCAAATTGCGTTTCTGTTTCCTTGAAATCCACTCAAAACTCCCGGGCCATCCTTGCGGCCAAGTCTCCGATGCCAAAGGAAGCATTGTTGTAGGCCTTTTTCGAGGCTGACAACCCACATCGGGCGCCCGCGGCGTTTTCTCCGGCGAAAGAGTAGCGCCAGCCTTGCGAAACCATTAAAAGGCCGGTGCCGACTGGCGGTTGCCCATGCCAGCGCATAGATGCAGGACAGCCTTCGTACCCGATGCGACCTTTCTCACGCTGAGGCTGATTGACCGATTTCATGAATGATATGAGCTCCCGTCCGGCGCCGCCGCCGGAGATGTCCTCTGCCGAAGCCCTTCATCCGAAGGAGCGCCGTTCCCGCCGGTTCGCCTGGATCGGGATGGCAGCGAGCATCATTCTGTTCGGCGCCTCGCTGGTGGTTCTCTGGCATATCGTGTCAGAAATCGACGTCAATGAACTGAAGGCGGCCTTCACGGCGGCCAGCCCGCGCCAGATCGGCCTCGCCGTCCTCCTGACCGCCGTCAGCTACAGTCTTCTGACCTGCTACGATGCCATCGCCCTGCGGCAGCTCAAGCTGCAGATCCGCTATCGCACAACGGCGCTCGCCTCCTTCACCAGCTATGCGGTGAGCTTCACGCTGGGGTTCCCCCTGCTGACGGCCGGCACGGTCCGCTACTGGATCTACTCGCCGAAGGGGGTGAGCCCGGGGCGGGTGGCGAGCCTCACGGTGATCGCCGGCGTGACCTTCTGGCTCGGCATGGCCCTGGTCCTGGCCTGGAGCCTGATCAGCAAGGCCGATGAACTGGCGAGCCTCGTCTACACCCACATCTGGATGAACCAGCTGGTGGGCCTTGGCGCCGCCATATTCGTCGTCGGTTACATGATCTGGGTTTCGATCAAGCGGCGCGCCGTGAAGATCCAGGGCTGGAAGCTGGAGCTGCCGGGATTTCGCCTGTCGCTGGCCCAGATCCTGATCGGCGCGGGGGATGTCTGCGCCGGCGCCGGAGTTCTCTTCGTGCTCCTGCCCGGGGGACACAATCTGAGCTTCGAGACCTTCCTGGCGGTCTATATCTTTGCCGTCATGCTCGGCGTGGCCAGCCATGCGCCGGGCGGCCTCGGGGTCTTCGAGGCCACCATTCTGCTGGCCCTCTCGAACTATCCCCGTGAGCCGGTCTTGGGCGCGCTGCTCCTCTACCGCCTGTGCTATTACCTCGTCCCCTTCGTGATCGCCCTGGCGATCCTGGGCGCCTATGAGATCCGCAACCGCATCCGGTCGGCCCGCCTGGCCTTCAAACCGGACGAGAACGAGATCTCCGGCGACGTCGAGCTTGGCGGGAGATGACACAGGGGCCGCCGTCCCCTAAAGAGGGCAGGCCCCATCCCCGAGACGTCCTGGCCCGATGACCGATCCTGACGACCTCACGCCGGACGCCCTCCGGCAGAGCGCCACTCCGATCCGGGACGCTGCCCTGCGCGGCGCGGTCGTCGCCTGCTTCGTGCTGGTCGCCGTGGCGCTGGTGCGGGGCTATGGGGATGGGTGGCTTCTGGTCTGGGCCGGAGTGGCGATCCTCACCGGTTTCCTCGTGGCGAGCCCCAAGCGCCCGCTCGGAACGGCCGTCAGGTCGCAGACGAAGGCGTCCCCGCGCTCGAGCGTCGCCGAGGCGGTTCTGGCGCAGATCCCTGATCCGGTCATCCTGGTGAACCAGCGGGCGCTGGTGATCGAGGCCAACAGGGCCGCCTACGACCTCCTGGCGGGCCTCAAGACGGGTCACCCCCTATCCTTCGCCCTGCGCAGCCCGGACGTGCTCGACGGCATCCAGGAGGTGCTGGAGACCGGCGAACCCCTCAAGGTCGAGTATTCGGAGCGGATCCCGACGGAACGGACCTTCGAGGTGCATATCGGCCCCCTGCAGGCGGACGTCTCGGATGCGGAGGTCCAGGCCGGTGTCGTCCTGTTCTTCCGCGATCTCACCTCGGCCCGGCGCCTCGAGGCGATGCGGGCCGATTTCGTGGCCAATGCGAGCCACGAGCTGCGCACGCCCCTGGCTTCGCTTCTCGGCTTCATCGAGACCCTCCAGGGACCCGCCCGCGAGGACGTGAGGGCGAGGGAGCGTTTCCTCGATATCATGAAGGGGCAGGCGCAGCGCATGAAGCGCCTGATCGACGATCTCCTGTCCCTGTCGCGGATCGAGATGCGCGCCCACCTGTCGCCCACCCAGACGGTCGATCTCGCCACGATCGCCTCTCAGATGGTGGAAACCCTCTCGCCGCTGGCCCGGGAGAGGGGGGTGGTCATCAAGGCCTCGCTGCCCGACCGTCCGGCTCTGGTCCTCGGCGATCGGGACGAGCTGCTGCGCATCGCCGAGAACCTGATCGAGAACGCCGTGAAATACGGCGAGAGCGGTGGAAGGGTGGATGTCGAGGTCGCCCGCATCGACGGGCCGGTGCCCCAGGTCGTCTTCTCGGTCCAGGATTACGGCCCCGGCATCGCCCCGGAGCACCTGCCGCGCCTGACCGAGCGGTTCTACCGGGTCGATGTCGTGCAGAGCCGGGACAAGGGCGGGACGGGCCTGGGTCTTGCCATCGTCAAGCATATCGTCAACCGTCACCGGGGGCAGCTGGCTATCGCCAGCGAGCCCAGGCAGGGCGCCCGGTTTACGGCGACCTTTCCGGAGGCCGGCCCGCGCCAATAGTTCCGTCCCGTCGCGATGCTTTTAGCCGCTCCGAGGGATCCTTCGGGGGTGTCATCTAATTGTCATCCAACTGTCGTAGAGGAGACATCCGTCGGGCCTAGCTGTCCCATCGCGAGACACGGCCCGGGCTTTTCAGCCGCCTGTCGCTCTTGCATGAACAGGAGACCTATCGTGAAGATTATGTCCTACGCCATTGCGGCCGGCCTTGCCGTCGCGAGCCTTACGACCACGGCATCTGCGGCCGACATCACGGGCGCAGGCGCGACCTTCCCGTTCCCGATCTATGCCAAGTGGGCCGAGGCCTACAACAAGGAAACCGGGAACCGGATGAACTACCAGTCCATCGGGTCCAGCGGCGGCATCCGTCAGATCCGGGCCAAGACGGTCGATTTCGGCGCGACCGATGCTCCGCTGAAGGGCGAGGATCTGCAGAAGGACGGCTTCGTGCAGTTCCCGGCCGTCATGGGCGGCGTGGTGGCCGTCTACAACGTCCAGGGCGCCGGCCAGCTCAAGCTGACGGGCGAGGTGCTCGCCGACATCTTCAACGGCAAGATCTCCAAGTGGAACGACGCCAAGATCGCCCAGGTCAATCAGGGCGTGAACCTTCCCAACGCGGCGATCACGCCGGTCTACCGCTCCGACGGATCGGGCACCACCAGCGTGTTCACCACCTACCTGTCGCAGGTCTCGGAAGGCTGGAAGAGCGGCCCGGGCGCCGGTTCCTCCGTGCAGTGGCCGGTCGGTCAGGGCGGCAAGGGCAATGAGGGCGTGGCGGCTCTCGTGAAGCAGGTGCCGAACTCGATCGGCTATGTCGAATACGCCTATGCCAAGCAGAACAGCATCCCGTTCGCGCAGCTTCAGAACAAGAACGGCAAGTTCGTGGCGCCGGAAGCCAAGACCTTCCAGGCTGCCGCCGCCAACGCCGATTGGAAGTCGGCCCCCGGCTACGGCATCTCGCTGACGAACCAGGCCGGCGACGAGGCTTGGCCCATCACGGCGCCGACCTTCATCCTCGTGCCCAAGACCCCCGAGAAGCCCGAGCAGGTGGCGGAGGCCTTGAAGTTCTTCGACTGGTCCTTCAAGAACGGCGACCAGATGGCTGTCGAGCTCGACTACGTGCCGCTCCCGAGCCAGCTGAAGGATCAGGTTCGCGCCACCTGGGCGAGCGAGATCAAGAACGCGTCGGGCCAGCCCGTCTTCAAGCAGTAATCTGATCTCGGTCGATTGAACAACAAAGCGGATCGGCGAATGACAGCTCTCTCGCAAGAACGTCTCGTGACGCGCGCGGATGCTCCCGCCCGCCGATCCTCCCAACCGGGCTTCGACCGGATCTTTCGGCTCGCAAGCCTCGGATCGGCCCTCCTGGTGCTGATCGTGCTCCTGGGCATCATCGGTGCCATGATCTATGGAGGCCTGCCGGCCTTCCGCGAGTTCGGCTTCGGTTTCATCACGTCGAGCGTCTGGAACGTCAACGAGGACCAGTACGGTGCCTGGGTGGCCATCGTGGGCACCCTGTCGACGGCGCTGATCGCCCTCGTGATCGGCGTTCCCCTGTCGCTCGGCATCGCGATCTTCCTGACGCAGCTTTGCCCGCCCTGGCTCAAGCGTCCGGTGGCGACCACCATCGAGCTGCTCGCGGCGGTGCCCAGCATCATCTACGGCATGTGGGGCCTCTTCGTCTTCGCGCCTCTCTTCGCGAACTACGTGCAGATCCCCGTGTCGAACATCGTCGAGGGCATGCCCATCGTGGGCACCATTCTTTATGCGCGCACGCCCTCCGGCGTCGGCATCCTGACGGCCGGCATCATCCTGGCGATCATGATCATCCCGTTCATCGCGTCGATCGCGCGCGACATTCTCGATCAGATCCCATCCGTGCTGCGCGAGAGCGCCTACGGCATCGGCTGCACCACCTGGGAGGTGGTGCGCAACGTGCTGCTGCCGCAGGCGGGCGTCAGCATCATCGGAGCGGTCATGCTCGGACTCGGCCGCGCGCTCGGCGAGACGATGGCCGTCACCTTCGTGGTCGGCAATGCCAACCGGCTGTCGGGCTCAGTCTTCGATCCCGGATCCACCATCGCGTCTCGCATCGCCAACGAGTTCAACGAGGCCATCGGCCTCCAGCTCAACGCCCTGATGGCGCTGGGCTGCATCCTGTTCCTAGTCACGTTCACCGTGCTCGTGCTCGCCCGCCTGTTGGTGGCGCGCGTGAAGGTCGGGTAGGAGGTTCATGATGGATACCGCTCTCCAGACCCGCACGCCGGCGAAGCCGTCGACGACCGCTCCGGCCCCTTGGGGCCGGGTGCGCCGCAGCCGCCATGTGGCCGACCAGGCCCTCAAGATCATCTGCACGCTCTTTACCGTCCTGGGCGCTTTCGTCCTCGGCTGGATCCTGCTCATGCTTCTCGTCGAGGGCATCGGCGGTCTCTCGCCTGCCGTGTTCACGCAGACGACGCCCGGTCCCGGAAGCCAGGGCGGCGGCATTGCCAATGCGATCGTCGGCAGCCTGATCCTGACCGTTCTCGGCATCGTGGTGGCCACGCCCGTCGGCGTGCTGGCCGGCACGTATCTCGCCGAATACGGCAAGGGTTCGAAGCTTGCCGAGATCATCCGCTTCGTGAACGACATCCTGCTCGCCGCGCCCAGCATCCTCATCGGCCTCTTCGTCTACATGCTCATGGTGCAGCCGATGGGCGGCTATTCCGGATGGGCCGGCGGCGTGGCGCTCGCCATCATCGCGGTTCCCGTCATCGTGCGCACCACCGAGGACATGCTGCGCCTCGTGCCCGGTTCTCTGCGCGAGGCCGGGGCGGCGCTCGGGGCCCCGATGTCGACGGTCATCATCAAGATCAGCTGGAAGGCGGCCCGCGCCGGCATGGTCACGGGCGTGCTGCTCGCCACCGCCCGCATCGCCGGCGAGACGGCGCCCCTGCTCTTCACTGCGCTCAACAACAATTTCTGGTTCAGCCCGACCCTGATGGGCGGCGTCTCGAACCTGCCGGTCATGATCTTCCAGTTTGCGCTCTCGCCTTACGAGAACTGGCGCGAGCTGGCTTGGGCCGGCGCCCTCATCATCACCCTGTCGATCCTGGCGCTGTCCATCGTGGCGCGCCTCCTCCTGAACAAGGATAAAGCCCGATGAGCACCATCGCCCTCAACACGAGCAGCGCCATCGGCAATGCGGCCGCGGCCGATACCGGCGCGCCGGTGCGCATCGCGGTCAAGAACCTCAACTTCTTCTACGGCGATTTCCGCAGCCTGAAGGACATCTCGCTCGACTTCTACGACCGGCAGGTCACGGCTCTCATCGGCCCTTCGGGCTGCGGGAAGTCGACCCTGCTGCGCACCTTCAACCGCATCTACAGCCTGTACCCCGAGCAGCGCGCGGACGGACAGATCCTGCTCGACGGGCAGAACGTGCTCTCGCCTTCGATCGATGTGAACGAGCTTCGCGCCCGCGTCGGCATGGTGTTCCAGAAGCCGACGCCGTTTCCCATGTCGATCTACGACAACATCGCCTTCGGCATCCGCCTTTACGAGAAGCTGCCGAAATCCGAGCTCGACGACCGTGTCGAGGAAGCGCTGCGCAAGGCTGCGCTCTGGGACGAGGCGAAGGACAAGCTGCGCCAGTCCGGCATGGGCCTGTCGGGCGGCCAGCAGCAGCGCCTGTGCATTGCGCGCACCATTGCCCAGCGGCCGGAGGTGATCCTGCTCGACGAGCCGACCTCGGCCCTCGATCCGATCTCCACCGGCAAGATCGAGGAGCTGATCGAGCAGCTCCGCTCCGAGTTCACCATCGTGATCGTCACGCACAACATGCAGCAGGCCGCACGCATCTCGCAGTTCACGGCCTTCATGTATCTCGGCGAGCTCGTGGAGTTCGGGCCCACGACCAAGATGTTCATGAACCCGACCAAGAAGCAGACTCAGGACTATATCACGGGCCGCTTCGGCTGATCGAAGCTCTTCGAGGGAGACTTAATCCAATGGCGGAACATATCGTCAGCTCCTACGACAACGACCTTCAGGGTCTCCGGCAGCGCATCTCCGAGATGGGCGGCATCGCCGAGAAGATGCTCGTCGAGTCCATCGCGGCGCTCGTCCGCCACGACAAGGCGCTGGCCCAGACCGTGGTGATCTCCGACAAGCGCCTCGACATTCTCCAGCGCGAGGTGGAGGAGAGCGCCATCCTGACCATCGCCCGACGCCAGCCGCTGGCCGTCGATCTGCGCGAGACGATCTCGGCCATCCGCATTTCCGGCGACGTCGAGCGCATCGGCGACATGGCCAAGAACATCGGCAAGAGGGCCCTGGCGATCGGCGACGACTTCCAGCCGCAGAAGATCGTCGTCGGCCTCCAGCACATGGGCGATCTCGTCCTCGGCCAGCTCAAGGACGTGCTCGACGCCTATGCGCAGAAGGATACCGAGAAGGCCCTGGACGTGTGGAAGCGCGACGGTGCCATCGACGCGCTCTACACGTCCCTGTTCCGCGAGCTCCTCACCTACATGATGGAAGATCCGCGCAACATCTCGTTCTGCACGCATCTCCTGTTCTGCGCCAAGAACATCGAGCGCATCGGCGATCACACCACCAACATCGCCGAGACGGTGCATTACCTGGTGACGGGCGAGACGCTGGCCATCGACCGGCCCAAGAACGACCGCTCCATCGACACGACGGTCGCAGCAGGAGCCTGATGCATGGGACCGCGCGTTCTGATCGTCGAGGACGAGGAGCCCTTGATGCTGCTCCTGCGCTACAACCTCGAAGCCGAAGGCTACGAGGTTGACAGCGTCTCGCGCGGCGACGAGGCGGAGATCCGCCTCCGGGAGCAGGTTCCCGACATCGTGCTGCTCGACTGGATGCTGCCCGGCCTGTCCGGAATCGAGCTCTGCCGGCGCATCCGCGCCCGCACCGAGACCGAACGCCTGCCGGTGATCATGCTCACGGCGCGCGGCGAGGAGGGGGACCGGATCCGCGGCCTCTCCACGGGCGCCGACGACTACATCGTCAAGCCCTTCTCGGTGCCGGAGCTGCTGGCCCGCGTGCGTGCGCTGCTGCGGCGGGCCAAGCCCGCGCATATCGCGACCCTGCTCAAGGCCGGTGACATCGAGCTCGACCGCGAGACCCACCGGGTGCGGCGTGCCGGCCAGGAGCTGCACTTGGGACCGACCGAGTTCCGGCTGCTCGAGTTCCTGATGCAGAGCCCCGGGCGCGTTTTCTCCCGCGAGCACCTGCTCAACGCCGTCTGGGGGCATGACGTCTATATCGACGAACGCACGGTCGACGTCCATGTGGGCCGCCTGCGCAAGGCCATCGGCCTGCCGCGCCGCCCCGACCCGATCCGGACCGTGCGCGGCGCCGGCTACTCCTTCGACGAGACCTTCGCCCGCGAGGAGCAGCAGGCGGCGAGCGCCTGACGCATTCTGAGAGCGCAACTCTCCCGATCCCGAAGTTGCCGTTCCACCCCACGTCATGGCCGGGCTTGTCCCGGTCATCCCGATCCGGTGAGGCACCGAGCCCTTACGATCGGGATCACCGGCACAAGGCCGGTGACGACGGAAGAGAGATCCGATCGTTACCCCCTTGCTTTTTTGTCGGACCGGTGGTTCTGCAGGATTCTGTGACGGGCCAAGGGCAAAAACGCAAAAGGCCGCGCCGGACATCGTCGGCGCGGCCTTTTTCTTGAAACGATTGTCCTCAGGCCCGGGCGAGCCTGCGCTCACGCTTGCGGTCGGCCACTGGCTGGTAGGCGATGCGGGCGTGATGGGTGCAATAGGGCAGGCCCGTGATCGAGCGGGCGCCGCAGAAGCGGAACTCGGGCTTCGTCGGGTCGCCCATGGGCCAGCGGCACATGGACTCGCGCAGATCCATGATCGTCACCCGCTCGGACATGGGGATGGCGACCTCGTCCTCGGCGAACACCACGGGCTCCTCGGCCGCGGGCTGCAGCGGGATCGGGGCCAGCACCACGTTGTTGTTGTGCGGCTGGGGCGCAATCGGAGCCGGCGCGCTCGGGGCGCGGGTCGCCTTGCGGGGACGGGCGGCCGCCGAAGCGACAGGCTTCGCATCCTTGGCCCGGCCGGACAGGCCGAGGCGGTGAACCTTGCCGATCACCGCGTTGCGGGTCACGTTGCCAAGCTCGGCGGCGATCTGGCTCGCGCTCAAACCATCGGTCCAGAGCTTCTTGAGAAGCTCGACCCGCTCGTCCGTCCAAGTTCCGCCCGCATCCATCATTTTTAAACTTTCCTCCTTCGCGACAGGCGTCAAGCTCAGAATCCCGGATGCCTCGCGGACAGGGTTTTGTGTCCGACCGCGTTGCGAGGATCGCTCCTGAGGGTGAATGCCGTGGCACGAATGCTGTACTCGACTACCCCGAAGGTACAGGATGGGTGGACTCGGGCGCAAGAGTCCCCGTTGAGGCCCTGTCGTTTTCCCCAAGGAACTCACCCTGGCCCGAAATCGGCAAAAATTCCTTGTGATGAGTGACTTCATTTCTCTTGAATTGACAGGGTCCCGCACCTCGTTAGAATCCCTTCCCGTGCCGCCCCCGTTGGGGCGGCGCTTTCTTTTTCGGGCCCGGGTGCGACCTTGGGCCTCTCTTCAGGCGGAGACAACCCGTGACATCGCCATTGCTGCCGACTTTTGCCCGCGCCGAGCTTTCCTTCGAGAAGGGAGAGGGCCCCTGGCTCTACGGCCGAGATGGCGAGCGATATCTGGATTTCGGCGCCGGCATCGCGGTGAATGCCCTCGGCCACGCGCATCCGCACCTGGTCAAGGCCCTGTCCGAGCAGGCCGCCAGGATCTGGCACAGCTCCAACCTGTTCCAGATCCCCGAGGGCGAGCGCCTCGCCCAGCGGCTCGTCGACGCCACCTTCGCGGATTACGTGTTCTTCACCAATTCCGGCGCCGAGGCGAACGAGGCCGCGATCAAGATGGCCCGCCGTTACCATTATGTGAACGGCAACCCCGAGCGCTTCCACATCGTGACCTTCGAGGGCGCCTTCCACGGCCGCACGCTCGGCACGATCGCGGCCGGCGGCCAGCCGAAGTACCTGGAGGGCTTCGGTCCCAAGGTGCAGGGGTTCGACCAGGTGCCGCCCGAGGATCTCGAGGCTCTCAAGGCGGTGATCGGCCCGCAGACGGCAGCCCTCATGATCGAGCCGATCCAGGGCGAGGGCGGCGTCAGGAGCGTGTCGGCCTCCTTCCTGCGCGAGCTGCGCGCCCTGTGCGACAGCCAGGGACTGCTCCTGATCTTCGACGAGATCCAGACCGGCGTCGGCCGCACCGGCAAGCTGTTCGCCTATGAATGGAGCGGCGTGACGCCCGACATCATGACGGTGGCCAAGGGGATCGGCGGCGGCTTCCCGCTGGGCGCGTGCCTCGCCACGGCCGAGGCCGGCAAGGGCCTGACGCTGGGCACCCACGGCACCACCTTCGGGGGCAATCCGCTCGCCATGGCGGTCGGCAACGCCGTGCTCGACGTGATCCTCGAACCCGGCTTTCTCGACGGGGTCGAGCGCAAGGGCCTGCTGCTCAAGCAGCGCCTCGCCGAGCTGAAGGACCGCCATCCCAGCGTCATCGCCGAGGTGCGGGGCCAAGGCCTCATGATGGGTCTGCGCACCGTCGTGCCCAACACGGACTTCGTCAGCGCCGCCCGCGACCAGAAGCTCGTCGTGATCGGGGCCGGCGACAATGTCGTCCGTCTCCTGCCGCCGCTGATCATCACCGAGGCCGATCTCGGAGAGGCCATCGATCGTCTGGATGCCGCCTGCGCGGCCATCGAAGCTGGTCAGCAGGCAGCCGCCCAGCCGGGAGCAGTTCAATGAAGACCCGTCATTTCCTCGATCTCAGCGACTTTTCCGGCGCGGAGATCCGGCACCTCCTTCAGATCGGCCTGGACATCAAGGCCAAGCGCCGGCGGGGCGAGAAGGCCAAGGACCGCCCGCTCGAAGGCAAGGTCCTGGCGATGGTGTTCGACAAGCCGTCCACCCGCACCCGCGTGTCGTTCGACGTTGGCATGCGCGAGCTTGGCGGCGAGACCCTCATGCTCACCGGCAAGGAGATGCAGCTCGGCCGCGGCGAGAGCATCGCCGATACGGCCCGGGTCCTCTCGCGCTACGTGGACGCCATCATGATCCGCACCCTTGACCATGCCATGGTGACGGAACTGGCCCAATATGCGTCGATTCCGGTGATCAACGGCCTGACCAAGGTGACGCATCCGTGCCAGATCATGGCCGACATCATGACCTTCGAGGAGCATCGCGGCTCCATCGAAGGGAAGACGGTCGCCTGGACGGGCGATTCCAACAACGTGCTCGCCTCGTGGATCCATGCGGCCGCCCGGCTCGATTTCACCCTGAACATCGCGTCTCCGCCGGAACTTGCTCCCCGTCCCGAGCTTTTGTCCTGGGCGAAACGGGAAGGGGCCAAGATCGGCGTGACCACCGATGCCTTCGAAGCCGCCGAGGGCGCCCATGCGGTCGTCACCGATTGCTGGGTCTCCATGGGCGACGACGACGAGTTCCGCCGCCAAAACCTGCTGAAGCCCTATCAGGTCAACGGCAGGCTCATGGGCGTGGCCGACAAGGACGCGATCTTCATGCATTGCCTGCCCGCCCATCGCGGCGAGGAGGTGACGGATGAGGTCATGGACGGTCCGCAATCCGTGGTCTTCGACGAGGCCGAGAACCGGCTTCACGCACAAAAGGGCATCCTGGCATGGTGCCTCGGAGCAGCAAGCGCATGAGTTCAGCCCCGCTTGAAGGAAACGATGACGTCGTCCTGCCTTTCGCCGTCGAGCCGCTCGACGTGCGCGGGCGCGTGGTGCGTCTCGGGGCCTCCATCGACACGATCCTGGCCCGCCACGGCTATCCCGACCTGGTGGCCCGCGTCATCGGCGAGGCGGCCGCCCTGACGGTCATGCTCGGCGCATCCCTCAAGCTCGAGGGACGCTTCCAGCTGCAGACCAAGACGGACGGCATCATCGACATGGTGGTGGTGGACTTCAACGCCCCGGACCGCCTGCGCGCCACGGCCCGCTTCGACAAGGACAGGCTCGAGGCTCTTGGAAGCACGTCGCCGGGAAGCGGCGAACTCCTCGGCTCAGGCTACCTCGCCATGACGATCGATCAGGGCTCCGAGCGCAGCCGCTACCAGGGCGTCGTCGCGCTCGAGGGTCAGGGGTTCGAGGAGGCGGCCCATCAGTATTTCCGTCAGTCCGAGCAGATCCCGACTCAGGTGCGCCTGGCCGTGGCGGAGCAGTTCGAGAACGGCCGCCACACCTATCGCGCGGGCGGCCTGATGATCCAGTTCCTGCCGTCATCCCCGGACCGTCTGCGGCAGGCCGACCTGCATCCCGGAGACATCCCCGAGGGGCATCCGTCGAACGATCTGGCGGCGCCCTCGGAGGACGATGCCTGGCTCGAAGCCAAATCCCTGGTCGGCACGGTCGAGGATCATGAGCTTGTCGATCCGACTGTCTCCAGCGAGACGCTGCTCTACCGCCTGTTCCATGAGCGGGGCGTGCGCGTTTTCGAGGGCCAGCACGTGCACGAGGAATGCACCTGCTCGCACGAGCGCATCATGGGCATGATGCGCCGCTTCTCCCCCGAGGACCGCCGCGACATGGTCGGAGACAACGGCCGCATCGGTATCACGTGCGAGTTCTGCTCGCGCTTCTATGATCTCGATCCGGCCGAGGTCGAAGCCGAGATCGCGAAGTCCGAGGCTTGATGTCCAATCTTCCGTCATGGCCGGGACAGGCCAGGCCATGACGGCAGGGGCGCTCAGGAATTCGCGCAGGTCGCCGCAAGCCGGCGCATGAAGGCGAGGCCCGCCTCGAATTGTTCCAGCGTGATGTACTCGTCCGGCTGGTGCGCCTGATTGATGGAGCCTGGACCGCAGACGACGGTCGGAATGCCCGCAGCCTGGAAGTGGCCCGCTTCCGTGCCGAAGGGCACGGTCTGCGTGTGGTTCCGGCCTGCAAGGCGCAGCGCCAGAACCTCCGCGGCCGAGCCCGGATCCGGCGCGAGACCCGGCACGTCGGCGTGCAGGATGGTCTCGATCCGCCCGAACTCGCCGAAACGGTTGAGGCGCTTCAGGGCGACTTCCTCGACGAACCGGTTGAGACGATCCGGAATCTCGTGCGGGTCGAGGTTCGGCAGCCCGCGGAACTCCCAATGGAAGGTGCAGGTCTTCGACAGGATGTTGCGCGCCGTGCCGCCCGAGATCGTGCCCACATGCACCGTCGTGTAAGGCGGATCGAAGCGCCCGCTGGCGTCGCCGCGCTCCATCATGTCGTCGCCGATGCGGTTGAGCTCGGCGATCAGCTCGGCCGCCGTCATCACCGCGCTGGCGCCGAGATAAGGCTTCGACGAATGGGCCTCGAAACCATGCACCGTCGTCGAGAAGGTGACCACGCTCTTGTGGGCGTCCGCCACCTCCAGCATCGTCGGCTCGCCGACGATCACAGCCTTCGGCATGGGAAGGTCATGTCCGAGACGGCGGATCGTATCGACGACGCCGAGGCACGTCGTCTCCTCGTCGTAAGAGAGCATGATGTGGATCGGCGTCGTGAGACCGGCGGCCTGGAACTCCGGGATCAGCGCGAGCGCCAGTGCGTCGAACGCCTTCATGTCCACCGCGCCGCGCCCGTAGGCGCGGTCGTTCTCGATCCGGAGCGTGAAGGGGTCGGACGTCCACGCCTGGCCGGTGACCGGCACCACGTCGGTGTGACCCGACAGCACGATCCCGCCCTGGTCCCGCGGTCCAAGAGTGGCGTAGATCGCCGCCTTGTCGCCGGACTCGTTGGGCACGCGCACATAGGGCACGTTCCAGCTCTGCAGATAGCTTTCGACGAACTCGATGAGTGGCAGGTTCGACTTCGAGCTCACGGTGTCGAACGACACCAGCTTCGCCAGCATCTCGAGCGGCGTCAGCCGTAGACCGGTAGAAGACATCAGGAACCTCAGTGCAGCACGCGCTTGGTGCGGGGTATATCGAGCGAGAAAGCGGGGATTTCGGCCTCGAAAGTTTCGCCGGTGGCGGTCTCCATCAGGTAGGTGCCCTGCATGGTGCCGCTCGGCGTCTGCAGCGGGCAGCCGCTGGTATAGCTGAAGCTCTCCCCGGGACCCAGCACCGGCTCCTCGCCGACCACGCCGGCGCCGCGCACCTCCTGGACCTGACCGTGTTCGTCGGTGATCCGCCAGTAGCGGGCGCGGAGCTGGACCCTGTCCAGGCTCGTGTTGATGATCTCGACCGTATAGGCGAAGAAGTAGCGGTTCTGATCGGGGGAGGATTCTTCCGGCATGTAGCGGGGCGTCACCGTCACAGAGATGCCGCGGGTCACGGCTTTATACATGAGCTTGCCTCACGCCGGTCGAAGAATTCCATGCGGTTCTGGTACGGCGGCCTTCGAGCCCCGTCAATCGACCGGGCGGCGAATGGGTCCAGCCTCCTTCGCCGGGATATCGTATCCCCAGGACGCCGAAAGCCGTTGAGAATTCCGCAGCAATCCTTACAGATATTGCCAGGCTCAACATTCAATTGGGGGCAGGCCCCTCGGAAGACGGACATGGTTGCGTTGAAGGACGGGATCCAATCGGCTGATGCCATCATGCACCTGGCCGAGGCAGGGGCCATCAGGCCGGAGACGCCCTTCGCGTCCGACCAGGTCCAGCCGGCGAGCCTCGATCTCAGGCTCGGGCGCCGGGCCTACCGGGTGCGCGCCAGCTTCCTGCCGGGCCGCAACCATACGGTCCAGGATCGGCTCGACCAGCTGAGCTTTCACGAGATCGACCTCGGCAAGGGGGCAATCCTGGAGACCGGCAGCGTCTATATTGCCGAGCTGCAGGAGGAGCTGGCCCTGCCGGAGGATCTGTCGGCGGCGGCAAACCCCAAGAGCTCGACCGGCCGCATCGACGTGTTCACCCGCGTGATCACCGACCGGAGCCAGGAATTCGACACCATCGGGGCCGGATATCGGGGACGCCTCTTTGCCGAGATCTCGCCGCGGACCTTTCCCGTGCTGGTCAGGACCGGCACGCGGCTGTCGCAGCTGCGCCTGCGCAAGGGCGATGTTCGCCTGAGCGATGCCGAGCTCCTGGCCGTGCACGAGCGGGAGCGGGTCGTGACCTCGACCGAGCCGTCGATCCAGGACGGGGTCGCGGTCAGCGTGGATCTTGCGGGCTTCGGCCCCGACAACCTCATCGGCTACCGGGCCAAGCGCCATACGGGTCTGGTCGACGTGGACAAGCCCGGCTCATGCCGCGTCGCGGACTTCTGGGAGCCACTCTATGCCGATGCCAGCCGAACCCTGATCCTGGATCCGGGCCAGTTCTACATCCTCGCCTCTAAGGAGGCCGTGCACGTGCCGCCGGACTACGCCGCCGAGATGGTGCCCTTTGATCCTCTGGTGGGGGAGTTCCGGGTTCATTATGCCGGCTTCTTCGATCCGGGCTTCGGCCATGCCGAAGCGGGAGGGGAGGGGGCCCGCGCGGTGCTCGAGGTCCGCTCCCGCGACGTCCCCTTCATCCTCGAGGATGGGCAGATCGTCGGACGGCTCGTCTATGAGCGCATGGCCGAGCGCCCCAGGGTGCTCTACGGCGCGGGCGCCGGTTCGAACTATCAGGCGCAAGGGTTGAAGCTCTCCAAGCATTTCCGCTGATCTTCGCCGGAACTCCGGTCGAACCCCCTTGCCGGATCGCCGGAAGGCCGGATATGAATAGTGCAACGCGGGCGTAGTTCAGAGGTAGAACGTCAGCTTCCCAAGCTGAATGTCGTGGGTTCGATTCCCATCGCCCGCTCCACCTAACTCATTGGTGGATAAGGATTTCAACGTCCTGCCTCTGATCTCGCGTTCCCCACGTTCCTCATCACGTTCCCTATGGGCTGTTCAGGCCCCGTTCTTCGCGTTCCGGTGAGCGATTCGAAGCTCCGCTACCTTTCGCGACTTCTCGATGTTCCCGCCACGTTTGTAGCGTTCCGTCGTAGAAGACTGAGTGTGCCCTGTCTGAGCACGAATGCTATCCGTATCTGCTCCGGCCTCGTCGGCTTCGGAGACGCCGCCGGCTCGAGCGTCCATATTCCAGACGTGATCCGGAATCCCGGCTGCGCGAGCGACGAGGCGCCATTCCCTGCCGTAGGCGTCATCAGCGTAGGGCCGGCCGGCCTTCTCGTCGATGATTAGCGGTCCGACGCGGCGCTCTGGCGGCACCTTATCCAGAAGTCCGAGGACTAGAGGGCAATAATTCAGATCATGCGCGACGATCGCGCCCGTTTTCGTCGTTTCCTTCCGGATCTCGAGGCGATCCGAGATATCAGCCCATGTGAGCCCGTTGACCCAACGGCGCCGGTTCATGACGATACCGCTCTCCGGCTCGCCTGGATCGAGCGGAGCCCACTCGCCGATTACGTCCCGCTGACGCATCGTCGTCTCGAACTGGATAGCCGTCCCAAGGGCGAGGGATAGGCGTCCCATCTCGAGAGCCTTCGGAATGAAGGATTGGAGATGGTGGATCTCTAGCCGGACCCGCCGGCGGCTCGGCTGCTGGAAACGCGCCTCGTCGAGGATCGCCTTGAGACGAGCACATCCGGTTAATTCGGCCATGACGCCATAGGCAAAGAGGCGCCGCAACATCGCGATAATGCCGTGAGCCTTCCGGATCCGCTCCGGGCCTCCGGGCATCTTCGGCTTCTTCACTTCATCGTACCAACGATAGAAGTCGCCGATCTTCAGAGCCGATAGGGTGCGCTTGCCGAAGGCCTTCTCAATGATAGCGAGGGTATAGGTATCCTTCTCGCGCGTGTTCCATTTGCAGCGCTGGAAGGGGCTCGCCGGATCGGTCTGATACTTCCGAGAGAGGGACAGAAGTGTTCCGTCAAAGCGGTTTAGTTCCCGCTTCCGGCCGGAGGACCATTCGAGCATCTCCGCCTGATACCGCATACAAGCGGCCGTGATCAGCGGATGCTGTTCGGGATCTGTAATGTCGTATCGAAGTGGGATAGTCTCCGGCTCGTAACCAGCCTTCACGAGATCGGCTCTCGCGACCCAATAAAGGCGGATCGTTCCGTCCTTGTTCGGCCGCTTCTTGAGCCCTGGCGCTTTGAATTCAGATTGCATCGAGGTTCTCCTCTCCGTCTGGTGGGAAGACCTCAATGGTAGACAGTCCATAGCGCCGGTTGAAATAGGCATTGACGGAGGGCCAGTGACGACCGCCCATAATCGGGTCGATCTTTGGCAGGCCCTCCCGCTCCAAGACCTTTGCTTTCGAAGCCCACTCCGCGGGCTCCTGGCTGAGCCGGCGCGCGATCTCGGCCTCGGACGGGAATAGCCCTTGGTCGCGAACGTCGCGCCCTTTGGTGCGAGGCTTGCCTCTTCCCGATGCCGTGTCAGCGTTCATCATTTGCCGGACTCAATGCCTTCAAAATTGGTTGCGACCTTGCTCTCCTTGACCCCATCTTCAATCGCCGGGGCGGGGAGAAGAGCTTTCCGTTATCGGACGGGCCGCGACGCCCTCTCTCGATGCCCCGAGAACTAGATGCTGGTGCCGTCGAGACGGACGCGAATGGTTGTGTCTGGGCCGGCGCCCGCGGCTGCGGCGACGCCGATCAATTTGTTACCGGATGCCGTCGAGACGACGTTCTTCGCGGTGCTGTCCCAATAGGCCTTGGCGCCGATGTCGAGCGCGACGCCTGCGGCCTTCGGAAGCTCGAAGACGCCGACGAGTTCGATCTCGAGTTCCTCGCCTTCAGCGGCCGTATAGGCGGCGACGCCGAAGAGAGCATTGATCAGGACGCCGTCTCCGGAGAGAGCGCCACCGGCGGGAGCGGGAACGGTGAGGACGTTCCCCTGCTGGATGTAGTTTCTCATAGGATGAAACCTTTCGAAGATGAGATGCGAACGGTAGTGACCCGCGGCCCTGTCAGTCCTGCGAGCCGGCGCTCGAGATCGGCAATCGCGGCCGCCATATCGGCGTCGCTGCGGTACTCGATCTCGCGTTCGACCTCGTTAGAGCGGTAGCGAACTCGACGCTCGCCGGAGTACCGCGCGGTGAGGAGCGCCGAATGCAGGGACTGAAGGGTCGCAAGGTCCATGGGGGCGGCTCCTTAAGCGCTCTTCGGCGACTTGTACCAAGAGCGCCAGTCGACGAAGCCGGCGCCGAAATCCATACGGATCCGGAACTTCACGCCGTCGATCTCGAAGCCTGCCTGCGTCGTGATCTGCGGTCCCGGCTCGCCCTCGAGGTAGGCGTATTCGAGGCCGTCGATCTCCGCCGGATCAGCGACGAGGAACCAAGAGTCGTCTTCGATCCGCGGCTCGACGATCAGGAGCAAGTTCGAGAAGGCGTTCACGTCCTCGATCGTCGCCGGGGTGATCGACGCGACGACCTTCTCCGCGACGGTCTCAAGTTCGGGACCGACGATCAGGAACTTCGGCGTTACGGAGATGAACTCGCCCTTGAGTCCCTTCTGCGTCCGCATTGCCTTGCGGGCGTCAGAGAGCGCCGTCTGAAGGGCTTCCCCTCCGGATGCAGCCAGATTGCCGTGATCGGCGTGGAAGAGCGTTTTCCCGTCGCTCATCTTCGGGTTCGAGAGGACGACCTTCACAATGGCATCCGACCGGAACCGAGCGACCGACTGTCCCATCCGGCGGGTAGCATCGGCGAAGGCGCCGAGGTTGTCGTTCACGATCGCCTGACGGGTGATGCCGAAGATCTTCCCGAAGGTGTCGATCTTGTAGCTCTCGCCGGACTCGACGAAGTTCCCATGCTTGAACTCGCCGTGTTCGTTGACCTTCTCGAGATCAGAAAAGCCCGACAGCATAAGGCTTTGCCTCTTCCGGAAGTCCGGGGCCGTCGTCTGACGAGCGACCTGAAGGATGCCCGACGGCGCCGCTTCGTAGCTCTGACGAAGGACGCGGCCCATCGTGTCGCCCATGATCATCGGGAAGTCGGACGTCGTATTGAGCGAGCGCTCGACGATTGCCGCCTTCGAGAGGCCTGTCGTCGAGATGCCGCGGACGCGGAGGCAATCGCGAGCGACGTCGGTCGGCGACAGACCCATGTAGGCTCTCGCGGCCTCGGAAGGCTGATGCGAGGGATTGAGGCCGGCGAAGAGCGCCTCGCCGATGGTGCGAGCGCGGAACTCCGGATCGGTCGAGTCGTGGCCGCCAGGAACGACGGTGCTCCGGATGCCGGAGACGGGAGCCGTCCGGCTCTGCATAGCCTCGAAGGCGGCCGCGCGAGCCTGATCGGCCGTCGCCTCGGCGTCGATCTGCTGATCAATCCAAGCCTGATCGAGGTTCGAGACGCGGGCGATCGAGCGGATCTCCGTATTCACGGCCGCGCGGGTAGCGGTCTGCTGGACGGCAGCGGGAGGAGTCGTAACGACCGGCTCCGCGGCCGGAGGGGTAATTCCGGACATACTTTCACTCCTTGTTCCGGCGCCAGGATCGGCCGGGATGGGTACGAGAGAGACTTCGACGAGTTGCCAGCGCGTGGCGGTCTTGCTGCGAACGGCGGTTTTGGGGTCCGTCGTTTCCTTCCACTCGAGGACGCGGTACCCGACGGACACGCCATATCGGGCACCGTTGGTGAGTTCGTCTCGAGCGAGAAGAGCCTTCCTATTGCTGCGGGAGAGCGTCAGCCGAGCGCGAGTCTCGCCTCCGACGGCGCTGACCTGATCGACGGTGCCGATCATATCCTCGATGCTGAAGCGGGCGTGACCGTCGAGCAGAGGAACTTGATCGACAGGATCCGGCGTCGGCGAGAGGAATTCCATGTAACGGCCGCGTTCGTCCCAACGCTGGACGCCTGCGCCGGCCGCGATAACTGCGCTCACGGTCCCTGTCTCAGGGTTCCATGAGGAGAGCGGAGCGCGGCGCGTGACGATATCGGAAGGGGTGTGCGCGTTCATGCGGCGACTCCTGAAGGCTTTTGAGTGAAGTCGAGGCCGAGTTCTCCCTCGCGGCGCTGATCGTCTGCGATCTCGCGATCGATCTCCTCGACGTCGTACCCGCGAGCGGCGACGGCCTTCCGGCGCGATACGAGGCCGCCGGCGATCGCGGCGAGTTCTGCCTCGACGTCGTTCTTCGGATCGACCCAATCAGTCTTGGGAGGCATCCAACGCGCGAGGAGGTACGGCTCCGGATTGCGGAAGAAGTCCGGTGCCTGGACGCGGCCGGCGAGGATCTCCGTCATCACGAAGCGGCGCCAGATGGGCCGGCATGCCTGGAAGACGATCACCTGATGCTGGATAGCCTCGACGCGGCGCCGAAACTCGACGAGACCCGCGCGGATGCTGGAATAATTGACGTCCGAGAGATCGCCTGTGATGGCCTCATAAGGGACGCCGAGGCCGGCCGCGATCTCCCGCGCCGAGACCTTGAGGAAGTCGATCACTTCGGAGCCGACCTTCGCCGGATCGCTGAAGGTGATATCCTGCCCCGGACCAAGGACCTTCAGCGTCCCAGGCTCGAGGGAGACGTCGAGAGCGTCCGTCGGTGCCGTAGTCCCTGAGAAGCCGCCGGCGGTGCCGTTCGGATCCCGAATGAAACCTGTGAGGAGCGCGGCGATCTTCTGCCGGACGAGTTGAGCGTCGATCGACTGATCATGCTCCGAGAGCCGGAGGAGGATCGAAACGAACCAAGAGAGGCCGCGGACCTGCCCCGGCGTTACCGGCTTGAAGAGATGGATCACGTCGCGGGCGTCGAGTCGAACCGTATCAAGAGATGTCGCCAGCGGAAGGCCCGAGCGCTCGCGAAGGATATGATACGCAACACGGCGACCAGCCGCGTTGAACTCAACGCCCGCAACGATCCGACCTCCTCCGGGGAGTTCCCGATGAAGGGCGGTGTCGACCTGTTCGGCGTCGATGAGGCGGATCCGGAAGCCTTCAGGAGTCGTGACGAGGACCGCGAAGGCCTCTCCGTCGATGACCATCCGGCGAGCCATGACTCGTTGAATGCCGTAGAAATCGGACATTTCGTCCGCGTCGGCGTAATCGGTCCACGTTTCCCAATGGCGTTGCAGGGTCTCGCGGACAGACGAATCAGGGTGCGCCGACATTGGCGTGATGCCAGCCCCGACGAGGGCCGACTCCCATACGCCGACGCCGGACGCGGCGAGAGGATTGTTCCCTTCGAAGTACCGAGCGCGACGGGAGAGCGGTCCTCTCGAGGCGAGGATCGCGGCGTTCGTCGACGGCATATCGACGCCAGCGGACCAGCGGCGGCCGCCGGCTGCGCCTTCATACATGCGCCGTCGATCAGGCCTGAGTCCCTGGAAGAGAGATGCGAGGCTTTTCAGCATCTTCGCCTCAGTCCTCGGCAGTTTCGGTCTTCAAGGTTTCGATGCGCCGGATGACGTCGCGTCGGACATCGCTGAGTGAGATCACAGTAAGAGCGAGTGACGCGAAGGGGCCGCGCTTCCTGATGGAGAACTCCTCAATCAAGCGACCTGTCGAGAGGACCGCGTAGCGCTCTCCCGCCCAAACTGATTCCTTGTGGGCTGCGACAACAACGAAATGATCGGCGCCGGCGTCTCCACAAGGCTCAATTGTGCCCTCGTCGATCTGCTGCGCCTGATACTGATACTCCCAAACCTGTTGTGCGCTGACGATCTCGCGCGCGGTCTCAGCATCGACTCCGGCGTCCATGAGGACCTTGGCGAGTCGGAAACCGCAAATGTCGGTGAAGGTGAAGTTCGACCACGTCCAACGCTTCGCATGATTAGCGGGGATCTCCGCGCTTGGATCGTCAGGGAGGCCCACACCTTGAAGCAATCCTTGCTTCAACTGCGTCTGAAGACCTGCGGCGCCTTTCCATCCGGCGATTTGTGCAGCCTCGCGAGGGCGAGCAGTGAACTCCGAAGGTCTCATTTTGCGCTTCCACCTCTTGAACGACGGCCAAAGCAACCCGGAAAATCCACGGAGTCAACATTAGTTTTGAGAAAACTATTTTAGAGCGCAGACCTCGCCGAAGCCCTGCGCTCAATCTGAGCCCCTATGGTCTAGTCAGCGGCCAACGCGATGCTCAAAGTGAGAGGGCGAGATCCGGACAATTTGTCCGGCCATACGGGGGAGCGCCCTCTCGACCAGCCGACCACGGTGAACGATCTTCCCGTCTGCCTCGATCAGGAAGCGATGAGGAGGAACGGAGGGATCGGGGCGGACGATGCCGACGGTCGAACGGCGGAGGAATCGAATGTGATCTGCTGCACTCATAAGTGTTGCCCCTGTGGAAAGCGGACATTTTGTCCGCACATAGTACTAACGAGCGCACACTGTATGGACTCGCTCGCATTGTCAATCTGTTCTGATAAGCATACGGTGTGCGCATGATCACACCTGTTCAGTGCAGAATGGCCCGCGCGGCGCTCAATTGGGGCGTGAGGGACTTAGCTCGCGAGGCGAACGTAAATCCGTCTACCGTGACGCGTATTGAAGCAGGAGGGAAAGCAATCCCTGCGACTCTCGCCGCTATCCAACGGACACTTGAGGGTGCCGGGGTGATCTTCATCGACGAAAATGGCGAGGGGCCTGGTGTGCGCCTTCGAAAGCTGAAATCCGCAGGAACAGTCAGCAGAGCATCCCTACGAGAGCAGTAAATTCCTCTAAATACCTAAGGTATTCAAGTAATATGAACTGGACTTGTCCCTACTGCGATCGCCCTCAAGTTGCATCGCGTCAGAATTCCGAAACACTTAAGAACAACGCACAAGTGGAAGGTTCTTCGTATATTAGCACTGAAACATTTGCAGTGCGCTGTCTCAATCAAAACTGCGAAAAATTCACTGTATATACTGACTTTGCGATCATCGAAGACGGTACAACGCTCGCGAAAGCTGGGATGCGCATGCTTCCGCAGTCATTGGCACGGCCGCAGCCCGACTACATCCCTAAGGCTCTCCGTGAGGACTACGAGGAGGCCTGCCTCATTCGGGATCTCAGTCCGAAGGCAAGTGCAACACTTGCGCGGCGTTGCCTACAAGGCATGATCCGGGATTTCTGCAAAATTGCGAAACCTCGCTTAATCGACGAGATCAAGGAACTCCGGACACGTCTTGAGAGTGGAAATGCACCTCCCGGCGTTTCTGCTGAGAGCATTGATGCCATCGACAATGTTAGAGAGATCGGGAACATCGGCGCACATATGGAAAAAGACATCGACATCATTGTCGAGGTTGATCTAGGCGAAGCCCAGTTGCTTATTGAACTGATCGAGGCGCTATTCTCCGAGTGGTATGTCGCTCAGCATCAAAGAGCTCAGCGCTTCGCAGCAGTAAAAGCAGTTGCCGCTGAGAAGAAAGCATTCGTTGCTGCCGCTAAAGCTCCTCCAAAATTACTGAGCATTAGCGATCTAGCCACTTCGGCCGATCCACCCACATCGAGCGAATGACGCGCCGAAGCTGCGGTTCAGGACTAGGCTCGTCCGCCGAACGGTAGCTGGCACTTTCGATCCGTTTCGCCTCTTCATTGAGCATGAATCCCGCTGCATAAGCGCCGTGAAGTGCTGCCGTCGCATAGACGCGGCAATCGAGCGGCTCATTTCTGACACCTCGATCGGCAATCCACTCGATCCGCGCAACTCCTCGCGTGAACTTCCGGATCGGCCGCTCCGAGACGAGACCGGCGAACCACCAGTAATCCCGATCGGATGGCAGGTGACAGACTCCGGTCCCAGCCACGTCCTCTAGGCGGAGACGGACGAGAAGTGTGTGTTTGATACCGTCGACACCGACGATATGAACGGGCGCCAGTGAGGCTCGCAGGGGCTTTGGCGGCCGTTTCGGCCACGCGGGAACACCGGGGCCGCCTCGTCCCTTAATCGCCCATACCCGACGATTGAGCCTCGCGGCGCTGTATCTCATGACCTGATCGGTCCGATGGCCGCCGGAGTCGATGGCGACGGCTGCGATCGGGAGATCAGGGACGGCTTTCGAATGTCGGAAGCGGCGCGCCAGGTGCTTATCAAGCGCGTCCCAAGGCTCCGGCCGCGTCGTGTCGCCGGCGATCACGACGTAATCGATGGACCACGACTCCTCCCCCTTGCCCCATCCGACGACTTCAAGCTCGAGGCGATCGTCCTGGACGTCCACTCCGGCCGTGATGACGAGGACGCCGGCCGGGAGGAGATCGCCCCAATCCTCGGCGCGAGCCTGAAGGGTGTCCGGAGCGAGAGGCGCCGTCTCGCGGTCCTCGAAAGGCTCGCCGAGCTTCAGGTTCACCCACGTTTGCAGACGAGCCGGATCCTTCCGGACAGTGAGGAACTCGGCCGCGATCTCGCCCCATGTGACAAAGGGCGAGTAAAGCGCCGACAGATGGAACGAGGCCGTCCGGCCGTCGCCTGGAGCTGTCGCTCGCCAGTCCCCGCGGCGCAGAATTGCCGCTTTATGGCGCTCTTCGATGCGTTCGGCGCAGTGCTGACACTCGACGAAAGCCTTCCCTGGCTCGTTCTCCGGCCATTTCACGGCGGCCCATGAGAGAGCCTGAAACCCGCCGCAATGCGGACAGGGGACGAAGAACCGACGCTGATCGCCCTCTTCGAAGGCTCTCTCGATCCGGCTCGCGCCGGCATGGGTCGGAGTTGAGCAGAGAAAGACCTTCCGGCGGCCGCGGAACGTCGCCGCTCTCTCGATCGCCAGCGCGACGGGATCGCCTTCGCCGTCGACGTCATGCGGATAAGCGTCGATCTCGTCGAGGAAGAGGTATCGGGCCGGTGTCGATCGGAGGGCGGAGGCGGAATTCGCTCCCGTCATGATGATGAGGCCGCCGGGGAAAGCCTTCGTAAAAGTGTTGTTGGCAGAGTCGCGTGAACGAGCAGCCGAGATCCGCTCCGAGAGGACGGGCGTCGCCTCGATCATAGGATCGATCCGGACGCGAGTATTCCGCTTGACCATATCGAGCGAGGGCATCACGGCGAGCATGACGCCGGGAGCATGAGCGATGACGTAACCGAGCCAGTTCAAGCCGGCTTCGGTCCCTCCGATTTGCGCCGACTTCATGAAGACGACGCGCTCGATTGCGGTCCCTGTGGATAGCGCGTCCATTATGCCGCGGAGGGGAGGATTCCGATCCGTCCGCCAGCGCCCCGGCTCTGCGGCCGTAGCCGGTAGCATCCGATGAGCGTCAGCCCATTCCGAGACGGTGAAGGGCGGCTCCGGGGTGAGCGCGGCGCGATAGACCTCATCAAGCCACGCGAGACTCATGGATTCCCTCCTCTTCGGGGACCGGCGTCTCCGCCAGGTTGCGGAGGAATTCCCTCATCTCCGCTTCGAGGCGAGCATGAAGCTGCGCCGGATCGATCTCGAATTCGCCGGCGAGCGTCGCCGACAGACGGGAAACAAGGGCGAGATGAGCGTCCCGATTGAGCCGGCCGCGAGCCTCAAGGAAGCGCTTCACGTCGGCGCGGGGAATGAGGAGGCCTCTTGCCCTGTCGAGATCGAGTTGAGCCTGCTGGACCCTGATTTGCTCATGCGAGCGCTTCATATCGGCAAGGCTTCCGCGCTCCAATTCGTTCTCCTCCGGCTTCCAGCCATTCCGCCGCTGATGATCGAGGTTCGCCTCGATCCAGCGCTTCGCGGCGATCGGATCGATCTTGTCCTCGGGCGTGACGGGAAGCCCGCGGCCGATCAACTGCCGGACGCGGGCCTCCGAGATGCCTTGCGCCTTTGCAAAGGCTCTCCGGCTGAGGTGCGAAGTCATTGCGAAGTCGTCCCGCTAGCAAAATTCCGGGCCGCAGCGCCCTCGTATCGTCTGATGTGGGGAGGACCCAAGACCCTAAGGGTCAAGGTGCTTGACGCGATCAGGACACATCGACGAGAACTGGAAGGATGGAAGTAGCCGCGGGGGTGAGGGTGATGAAGAAGTTTATCGTAGGGAGTATTATTCTTCTCGCTAGTATTTCTACTAGCTTTGCAGATGAATACTTTGTTACCGGACAGCAATTCGTCAATGACCACTGCGATAAAAATCAGGTAGCCGCAAACCGCTATGTTGTTGGCATCCATGATGGTTTTCTCGCAGCGAATAGTGATAATCCGAAGAAGCAAATTTGCTCTCCTAACAACGTTACGGCTGGACAGCTCACGGCTGTTGCTTGTAAGTACGTGCGGGAAGATCCGAAGAGTTGGAATAATCCTGCATCGTACCTAATTATTTACTCACTCATACTGGCTTGGCCCTGTCCGTAACCCTCTGCTCATCCTGAGAGTCGGACGCAGCCTCGAGCGCAGTCCGGGTGCGGTCGATGAGGCGTTCGACCTTCTCGCGGGTCTCGATCGCCTTCTCGGCTGCGCGGAGATGGGTTCGATACTGATCGAGCTTGGTCCGGCATGCCTCGAGGACTTCGCTGATGGAGGGGAGGAACTTCGACGTCCGGCGGAGATGCTGACACGCTGCGACGATCGCAGCCGGCTGGATTCCTGCCTCCTCGAGATCAATCAGCATGAGTTCGAAATAGGCTTCAGGGTCCGCCGGCCTGCCAGCCGGATAGGCGCTGAGCATGACGCTGACCGAAAGCCTTGTGAGGTTTCGGTCGAACGGGCAATCGAGCGCCTCGGCGAGGGCGATCTTCGCCTCTGCCATCTCAGAAAGGGTAGGGATTCGAGCGAGATACTTCCCGAAGGCCTCGATCGTATGGTTCTGAATGTCGATCCGCTCGCGGCCGCGATAGTTATCCCACGTCGGAAGCGTCGGGATCTTCGACGCTCCGAGGACAGCGGGGCCGAGATCCTTCACGAACCGATCTGCGGCGAGGAAGCCGTTCAGGATCTTCAGGGACGAGCCAGAGACGGACGGGGGGAGGTTAGTGATGTTAGTCATGTGCCCAACCTTTGTTGGCGGCGAAAGCGAGCCAGGGATGCGCCGACGGCGAGGACTGCCGCGGCCGAGTTGCCGGGACCATGTCCGGGGTAATGATCGTCACGTTCGGATCTTCGGTCGGGATCCCTTCGAGGAAGTCGCCCTCTGGGATCTCCTCGTCGTCTGGCTCGTCGAGGCCGCCAGTCTTATTCAGCCAGGACGACGGGTGCGGGGTCCATTTCTTGAGGCCGCCGGTTCGGATCCGAGCGCGCTCCTCGTGGTTGTGACGGATGAAGGAGGTTTCTAAATCCTCGATTGTTGCCTCGCCGCTCTGGACGATCCGCTTCCAGGCTTTGAAAGCTGCCGGCTTCGATCTCTTCCGGATCGCGTGTTTCCAGAATCTAGCCTCGAAGGCCTCCGCTAGCTCCTCCTCGGAGAGCCTCTTCTTCCTCTCCTCCTTCTCAGGGTCAAATCCAGGCAGAAGGAGCATTTGAGTCTCAGAGGGTTTCTTCAGAGAGTTATTCAAAGAGTCTTGTGCGCACTCCGGTTCGCAGGGGTACGAATCCCGGTGCGCAGGGGGGTGCGCACTGTGGTTCGCACCCTGATCAATCTCCTCCGGAGCCACATCGACCCCCTCAACGAGGATTGCCGCGTCCTTCAGAATCCATCGATAGTGGTTCGTCTCGCCCCGATCCTTTTGACCGTCGACCGCGAGATGACCGCGCTCCTCAAGCTCATAGAGGGCCTTCTGAACGCCGCGGCGGGAGGCCCCGACTGCCTTCGCGAGCTTCCCTTGGCTCAGCCAAGCGTAAAGGCGCTCCCGATGAACATATCGCGAGACGAGAAAGGCGACCTTGAAGGCGAGGGGACTCAGGTCAAAATCGGCGAGAACCTGATCGAGCCAGTCGAGGCGATCGCGGGTGAAGGTGTCATTACCCATGGGAGGACGCCCCCATAGCTAAGGTGATTGCGAATGCCCGTCCGGTGTTGTAAAGTTCAATACGTTGATACGACTTAAGCAGTTTCTCGCCGTTCCGGGGTCCAGCCGGAGCGGCGATTTCTTTTTGAGGCTTATCGACTCTGTCTCTCACGAGACGTTCCTTTCATCCTTGCGGATGAGGAACGAGGCTCAACTAGATCAATGGCTTGCCTGAGCTTCCCAAGCTGAATGTCGTGGGTTCGATTCCCATCGCCCGCTCCACCTTTGGAGGGCGACAGACTCTCTGAGACTCGATCCCACTGAAATGCCTAGCCAATTTCGCCCCGGCGACATCGTCTTTGGATCAGAACGACATCACTTCGAGATAGGCCGTCCTTGCGCGACAGGATCCTGAGATCGCAGGATCTTGAGATCGTTAGGAGACCGCAAGTGAGCCCCTTCCCTTCTGAATTGCGCTTCTGCAATGGCATGGTGAGCGGACCTTCGCTTTGTCCGTTGAACGCTACATTCTGACCCGGTGCTGACTTTCAGGGTCGGAGCGATCCGATGGCTGTGCAGGAACTGAAGCTTCGGCCACACGTCTCTGTGGCCGATCCCTTCTCGGATTAGCCTTGGTTCTGATGCGCCGCCCGCCCCAAGGCCGTGACCTATCCGTTGGCTTCGGCTACTCGACCAGCTCGATATCTCCGGGCTTCCAGCTCTTGTCGAACCAGGGCTCCAGCGGACCATATAGCCGCAACAGCACATTCCAGCCCTTGCCTGGCATGGTCTGGACCCAATTCCTCTCCTGCCCGGCCGGGGCCTTGGGAGCGAACCAGACCGTCGCGGAGCCGTCCGGATCGGTCTTGAGACCGGGCTGCGTGCTGTCCACGCCGGCGAGCTTCTGATCAGTCTCCAACAGCGAGCGGGTCTGATTGTCATAGACGACGAAGGACCAGAACTCCTTGGCCGGGATCGGCCCCGGCAGCCGGACCTTGTAGGTCTTGACCCCGTCGAAATAGCGTCCCGTCGCGTCGCGGAACGTGGCCGCATAGGCGGAGCCCGACCCAACCCGCGCCATGGCCATCGCCGGAGTGATGCCGGTGGCGTAGTAGAAGAACATCGACTTCGCATCGAGCAGACGCTCGGCCCCCTCCTGGAACAGATAGCTGCCCCCGACGAAGGCCGTGACCCACTGGCGATCCGGATAGAACTTCGCCTGCTGGTCGCGCGAGGCGAACAGGAACGATCGCCCCGTGGCGTTGCCGACAGCGATTGCATCGGTCAGGATGCCCTTCATCCGGGCATCGGGCGCGAAGCGCTGTCCTTTCCTGATGCCGATCGCAGCGAAGAGCCCGACCTGATCGGGATCGAGAAAATCGGCGGGCTCGGTCTGCACGACCTCGTTCAACTCCTCGTAGAAGCGGAATGTGTTGGCACTGATCGTGTTGAACTTCACCCCGGAGGTGTTGATGAACTGCGCTTTCGGGGGCTCCCCGCTTTCCGACGTCGCATAGAGCGGAAACACGTTGGCGCCGGCTTTGACGTGTTGAACCGCCGCCGCGATGTCGCCGCCCTTCACGAACGCCCGGAAGAACACGAGCAGGGTGTTGGTGCGCGGCCTGGCAACGAAATAGCCGTCCGATGGCAGATCGCCGGTGTAGCCGGGCGGAACGTAGAGATACTCTCCACCCCGGCCGCCGTCAGGCCCGGTCACTCCGATGTCCTTCACCCAGCGGAAATAGGCATCGTCAACCGTCCCCAAGACGCCCGTCGGCACCTGGAGCACCATCGGGCCATTCCGGAGGTCGAGACAGGTGAAGCCGTAGACGGTGGTCGTGTTGGGGGTCAGGAAGAGGGAGCGGGCATCCATGAGGTCTTCGGTGATGCCGAACGCCTGGTTCCGCTTGACCCCGGCTTGCTCGATGCCGTTGCAGAGGGCGCGCACGGAGGTTGCCGGCATGCCGGTCAGGAACGCCTCGACCCCGCGGGAGAAATCGAGCTGATCATAGACGCGCCTGACGGTGTCCTCGTCAGGGACGCCGTTGCGGAACCGGAGGGGGCCGATCCGCGTCTCGACGCTGTCCGGCGTGGTGATCCAGGCGGGGACGTCGGCCGAGTATGTGGGGGACGGGCCCTGGGCCAAGGCTGGTCCGACGGACAGGGGCAGCACACTGGCGGCAGCGGACAGCAGGAAGGAACGGATCACGCAGCGGCTTGTCATGGCGGCTCTCCTCCGATCGATTGGGCGGGGCGTTCCGGCAGAGCCCCGCCGTTGGCGATCGCTTCCGCGACCGTGTGCTCAGAAGTCGTCGTTCGGCCCGTCCGCGCAGCGGTAGCCGACAAAGCACTGGGCCGTGTCGTCACTCGGCACCCAGGCGGGCTGCGGGTATTGATCGACCTGGCAGTATCGGGCATCCCGCACGAAGCGGCCATATGTGTATTGGCCCGTGCTCAAGACGACCGCACCACGGTCATTGACCAGTGCGCGGTCGGCCGAGCACGGCCGGCCCGTGGTCGAGGGGCCGACCTGCGCCAGGGCACCTGTCGTCAGGAAGGTCAACGTAAGAACAGCAATCAGTCGTGTCATGGCGGCGTCTCCATGTGCTTGTTTGCGATCGGGGCGCTGCGGGATGGCGCCCCGCCATCGCTACTCGTTGCTCGCCCGCACGAACCGGGGCATGGCTTCCAGCGACTGCCTGGTCGCGTTCGGCAGCATGATCTCGCCGTCCTTCAGGGTGAACTGGCTGACGGGCACCGCCGTCAGGTGCTCCCCGAGGTCGAGGAAGCCGCCGGTTCCGACGATGGCGTAGGTTGCCACCTTGTCGGGTGCCACGATCAGATCCGTGACATGGCCGACGCGCTCACCCCTGTCGTTGTAGATCTCGCGCCCGAGGATCTGGTTCTTGACGCTGTAGCCGCTGTAGAGCGTCCGCACGTCCACGATCGCGACGCCGACTGTCGAGGAGCCCGCGACAGGGCCTGGTCCGGCACTGCCGGTCTCTGCCGGGATGCCGGCGCTGGTCGGCACGAGCCTGCTCTGCTCCAAGGCGGCACTGGCCTGCCGATCGCTGGCCCGCTCCACCTTCGGCGGCTCCCAGGTGCCGTTCAGGATCGACGGAGAGGTCTCCTTGGGCCAGTAGAGCCGTAGCATCAGGTTCATGTCGCTGGCCGGAGCCGGCAGCCAGTTGGCCTCCTTGCCGGCTCCGGGCGGCTCGCTCTGGAGATAGAGGTCGATTGACCCGTCCGGATTCTGGGCGAGCTGGTTGCGCTGGCTCAGGGTATAGCGGTTGAGGGGATTGGCGACGAAGAAGTAGTTCGCATCGTACATGGTCAGGGACCAGAAGCCGTTGACCGGCGGCAGTCGGCCCTTGTCGAAATGGATCACGTACTTCTCGGACCCGGTCAGCTTCCGGCCCGCCGAGTCGACGCTCGTCGTCGGGTAGACGGCATCCTGCGGCAGGTTCGCGCCCAGCCCGACGGCGGTGACCGTGGCGCGCTTGAGATAGTCCGTTCCATAGCGCCCGAGCGTCGTGGCGACCACCCAACCGTTTTCTAGGGTGCCGACCGTGCGGATGCCCGCCATGATCTCTTCCCAGCCGGCCCGGTGGGCACGCTCGACGCCCTTGGCGATCTCGGGATCGAGCTGGCGCGTGTCGAAGTTACGCCCCGGGGCGATGCCGATCTTCGCCATGCGGGCGAGCATCGGGGCATCCTCCGGCGGGGGCGGATTGTCCTTCATCAACTGCGCCAGCAGGTTGAAGTAGGGGCCGGGCTCCAGGCGGTTGACCTGGGTGCGCACGGCCGTCTTCATGTCGATGGCCGGGTCCACCTTGCCGGGCGGCGGAGTGTAGGGCTTGCCGTAGGCGCTGAGCGGCACAAGCTTGATCTGGTCCTGGATTGCCCAGACCGCCTTGTAGTCTTCCGGCGTGCCCGTCGAGTAGAGGCGGCCGATGAACCAGACCATGTCGGTCGGTGATTTGATCTCCTTCACACCATCTGGCAGCGCACCCTTCCAGCCCGGCCCTGTGATGGCGTAGGTCTGAGGTCCGGTTCCGGTGGTGCGCGTGCCCGGGTCGGCGATGACGTTGGTCCAGGCGGAGAGCATCGGGAACAGGTAGTAGCGCCCGTTCATCTCCGGCAGGGAGAGCACGTAGGGTTCCTGGCCGATGTTGATGAAGCCCGAGGTGTAGAGAGTGTCGGCGTTCGGGGCCGTCACGTCCCGGTAGGCGGCGGTCGGGTATTCGCGCTTGCTGACCAGTTGACCCATCGGGGCGCGCGATCCGCCAGGCTGGTCGACGTTGGTGAAGACGCGCCGGGTCATCTCCATGGTGACGAGCGGATAGCCATAGACATAGGCGTCCTTGGCGATGGCAAAGGCCTCGTGCTCCTTGAGGCTCGTGGCCGACAGGGCCCGGCCGGCCTCGATGGGCTGCGCCCAGGCAGGGACCGTGCCGAGGGAGGTGAGGGCGGTCGCCATCAGGGCCGCCGTGGCGATCCTCGAAAGACGTAAATGGGTCATGAGGCAGGCTCCTCTTGCGCAGGTCGTGGCAACGGCGAGATGACTCGCGGCCTCCACGGGTTCAACCGGCCCACACCCCAACTCGGATCAGTCGGGACTTGGCCGTCTAGGCTTGAAGGGACGGTCGGATTGATGCGCTCACTTGACGACCCAATCCGTCCCTGCGTCGGCGTGCTGATCGCACGGACCTTGCATTCCCCCGTTCAATCCAACCGCACCGGCTCGAGCTTGAGGTTGAGCTTGTTGATCTTGCCGTTGAAGGCGAACGGCACCTGATAGTCGGCGTCGTTGACCCCCGTGCGCAGGTCGGCTCCGATGTCGAACGTCTCATCGACCGGACACAGCAGTGGGATCGTTTTCGGCATCTTCACCGTCGCAACATCATTGCCGTCGACCTTCAACACGCCGGTGCCGCTCTTCGCCAAGCCCGGCCCATCGTAGGTGAAATCGAAGACGATCGTGTGCTTGCCGGCCGACAGCGGCTGCGATCCCTCCGCACGGAATCGGGCGAGCATCAGGCCGTTGTAGTTGAACACCGGCTTGCCCTTGTGCAGGTAAAGCCCAAACCCGCCCCATCGGCCGCCCTGCGTCGCGATCATTCCGTCGCCGCCGTCCGGCACATCGACGTCGGCCGTGATCGTGAACGACCGGTTCAGCACGCTCGGCGCGTCGCTGAGCGGAATGCCGAGGTTCACCCCGCTGTAGGTGAAGTCCGTCTTGCCGGCGGTGGCGCTCGGCCGGGGCGTGATGGCGCGCTGGAACTGCGTGTTGTCCAGCGGCAGGACCTGGTACTTGGCCGCCTCCTCGATGAAGAGGGCCTGGAGCTCCTTGAGCTTGTCCGGCATCTGCGCCGCGAGGTCGTTGGCCTGGGAATAGTCCTTGGTGAGGTCGTAGAGCTCCCACTTGTATTCGTTCACCGGCGGCCGGGGGGTGTTCAGGACCCACGGCGCCACCGGCGGCGTAGTGGCGGCGTACCAGCCGTCGTGATAGAGGCCCCGATTGGCAGTGATCTCGAAATACTGGGTATGGCGGGTCGAGGGCGCGTTGGCGTTCGCCTTGTCCCAGGTATAGGCCATGCTCACGCCTTCGATCGGCTTCTGCGCAATGCCGTCGACGATCTGCGGCGCCTCGATGCCGGTGGCCTCGAGGATGGTTGGCACGACGTCAATGACGTGATGGAACTGGCTCCGGATGCCGCCGGCATCCTTGCTGCGGGACGGCCAGGCGATCGCCATGCCCTGCCGCGTGCCGCCGAAGTGCGAGGCGATTTCCTTCGTCCATTTGAATGGCGTGTCGAACGCCCAGGCCCATTGGACCGCCATATGCGGATAGGTCGTCGCGGAGCCCCATTGATCGTAGTACTTGAGCTGCTCCGCGACCGGAACATCGAGGATGCCGTTGAAGGCTGTGTACTGGTTGGGCGTCCCGCGCGTGGTTCCTTCGGGGCTCGTCCCGTTGTCCCCGAAGATGTAGATCACCAGCGTGTTGTCGAGCTTGCCGAGATCATCGATGGCCTGGATCACACGACCAATCTCATAGTCGGCGTAGGCCGAATAGCCCGCGAAGACCTCCGCCTGCCGGGCAAACAGCTTCTTCTCGTCCGCCGACAGCGTGTCCCACTTCGGCAGGTCATCGGGCCAGGGGGTGAGCTGGGCGTTCTCGGGAATGACGCCCAGCCGCTTCTGGTTTGCGAAGATTTGCTCGCGCAGCGCATACCAGCCCATGTCGAACTTGCCCTTGAACTTGTCGATCCACTCGGCCTTGGGCTGGTGCGGGTCATGAGCGGCACCGGGCGCATAGTACAGGAAGAACGGCATCTCCGGCGCGACGGCGTTCAGGCCGTTGAGGTACTTGATCGCCTCGTCGGCCATGTCGGTGGTGAGATTGTAGTCGGGCTTGCCGACCCACGGAAAGATCTGGGTGTGGTCCTTGAAGAGGAACGGCTCCCATTGATCCGACTCGCCGCCCATGAAGCCATAGAAGTAGTCGAACCCCATCCCGGACGGCCATTGGTCGAAGGGACCGGCTATGCTGTACTGGAAGGCGGGCGTGTTGTGGTTCTTGCCGAACCACGAGGTTGCATAGCCGTTGTCCCGCCGGATCGTGCCGATGGTCGCGCTCTCCGGCCCGATGATCGAGTTGTAGCCGGGGTATCCCGTCGACAGCTCCGTCACGATGCCGAACCCCACCGAGTGTGGTTGCGCCCGGTGATCAGCGCCGCCCGCGTCGGCGAGCACAGGGCCGTCGAGTTGAATTGGGTGTAGCGCAAGCCGCCATTGGCGATCCGGTCGAGCGCCGGCGTGGGGATCACGCCGCCGAAGGTGCCGGAAACCCCGTAGCCCTGGTCGTCGGTGAGGACGAGGAGCACGTTGGGCGCGCCCTTCGGCGGCACGACGCGGGGCGGCCACCAGGGCTTGGAGTCTTTCGCCGATTCCCTGATCGTACCGCCGAACCGCGGCGGCGGGGGCGGCAATTGCCGGCCGTCGATCGTGGTGGTCGCGTCCGGCGAACCGGAGGTTCCGGTGGTCTGCTGGGCCTGGGCGGCCGAGATCGTCAGGACGCTGGCGGAGGTCAGGGCAAGGGCAAGTGACATCGCTTTCATGGCGTGATCCCCTCGAGGGCGCCGACGCCCGACTCACGCCATTGCAGCGGACAGACCCGCTGCCGGATGGTGCGACGTCCTGGCTGATCGCCAGTATCGCCCGAGGAGACCCGGCTGTCCCGCCATCAGGGCCAATCCTGAAAGTGATGGGGGCAAACCCTGATTTGTGGCATCGGCACTGACCCGCCGGGCCGGAAACGCACCTCAACGGGAGCGTCTCCAGCTATCGGGCGAACGGATCTAAGCCCTGACCGGGCACCTGGGAATGCCTTGGTTGGCACGCCAACCTAGGCCAACGGCGGAATCCTCTCCTGACCTTTCAGGGCCTGTCCCCGCCAGTTTCAGGGTTTTGCCCAGGTGGATTCGGCATCCGGTAGGTATATCCTGCATGAGGGTCAGGGCGGGGCTGGCATCCTCATTCGGGAGACATCTCGATGCGCCGTCACCTTTGCCTCGTCACCCTTGGTACGCTGATCGCCTCAACTCCCGCTCTGTCGCAGGACAGCAACCGACCGTTCACGCCCTCGGGAGAGATCCAGATCCCGTCCGGTGCAGCGATCGATCGGATGCTCGACAGCACTACCGTGCCTGCGCCGAGCAAGGAATTCTCGACCAATGACGCCAAGGCGATCCAGCAGATGGATCAAAGGGCCAAGCGCATCGATCAGGAGGTCAAGCAGGGCATCTGCACGGACTGCTGATCGACTGCCGCGTCAATTGTGACGGAGCTGGGATCATGCGATGGCTGAACCGCCTCCTGCAACGCCTGATCATCCTCGGGCTGGGCGTCTTCTCCGTCTGGCTCATTGTTTTCGTCGTCTTCGATACCGCCGACCGAAGGCTGCCCTGGATCCTGGCCGTGGGCTTCACCTATGCCATCGCCGCCTACGTGATTCTCCCATGGGTCATCCGCATGGGACTCAAGCTCCTCCATCGCAAACGCGTGCCCAGCTTCACGACGACCGGCGATGGGCTGCCGGGTGATCCGGTCAACGTGGCGCTCGTGGGAACCCTCGCGCAGCTTCGCGCGGCCTTTGCGGCGCTTGGCTGGTCGGAGGCCGACCGATTGGGCCTGGTCAGCTCCTGGGGCATGATCCGGGCCTTCGTGTTCGACTCGCCCTATCCGTCGGCTCCGTTCAGCACCCTTTATCTGTTCGGACGCGGTCAGGATGTCGGGTTTCAGAAGGCCATCGGCGACAGTCCCCGCAAGCGCCATCACATCCGGTTCTGGTCCTTGAGCATCGTGCAGGCCGAGAGCACGTGGGCCGGGGGGGCGGCAGGCTTCTGGCTCAACACCGATCGTCCACCCGAGGACGAACGGGTGCTCTGGATTGGGGCGGGCACGAGGGATACGGGTTTGTCCCTGACCCATCTCACCTTCCAGGTCACCCACGCCACGGATTCGGACACGAATGTCGAGCGTGATTTCATCATCGCCGAGCTGGAGACCATCGGGTCCATCACGGACGTGAAGGTGTATCAGGCCGGCCAACGTCTCGCCACGGAGCATGTCAACCACTATAGGTCCGATGGACGGGTGACCTTGGCGAGCCTTGTGGTCCGCGCCACTTGATGCGCGCTCCCACCACGCATGCTTGACCGGGTGAGGCATCGGCTCGCCAGATCCGGGCATCCCTGGCACCAACCAAGGTGCCAACTCAACTGACGGCGGTCATGCATGCGGACGGCACCCCGGACCTTAGCCGGAGGAGCTATGGTCCCAGGTCTGCGGCGCTAGCCGCAGTCACCATGCCCGCGAAGCAACACTGGCTGCCAAACATCCAGGTTCTCCCCGCGGTTACTGATTCCTGCCTTGACGGTAGGCAGGGCCTCCGCTGCCATGGGGTGCCTCGGAGACACGGGAAATGGCAATCCAAGGGGGAATGATGCGCTACCTTCCGCACTGGCTGTCGTGTGGCGTCCTGGCTTCGGCCGGACTTCT
>NZ_JAGPUP010000532.1:0-54461 GCF_018069605.1 Microvirga sp. HBU67558
CCTCCTCATCGCGGAGGAGCAAAACGCAAGTCGATCCAATCAGTTCAAGCGACAACACGCCCTAGCACTCCCCGGAAGAATGGTTTTGGTCCGAACGTGAGGCACGGAGCGAACCTTTGTTTCATCTGCCGTCCCGTACTCTTCAGCTCCGTGCGGAGGTTCCTTCGTTGGCTCGCGCGGATGAGATCGCCTGTATGCGTTCGGGCGGGACGGATATCTCTCCGAAAGGGCCAAGGAACGGGGATCGGGACACGATTGAGAAGTTGGGCACGCGCCATCGGGAACGATCGTGCAACACACGCTTCCTTCTTAAAAGCGTATCGGTTGTCCATCCCAGGCAAAGAACTGACCAGTGTGCGCGGCCGTCAGGGCATCTGTGACAGCAAGCAGGCGCTTGGCCGAATACAGCGGGGAGAACACCTGGTCGACCGCGAGCCCGGCTTGGAAGGGATGGCTCAGAGCTGTATCGACCGTTCCAGGGTGGAGAGCGACACAGACGGCGTCCCGCGTCTGGCGGCCGAGTTCAATCGCAAAGGTTCGCACCAGCTGGTTCAGGGCCGCCTTCGACGCCCGGTAGCCGTACCAGCCGCCAAGCCGGTTGTCTTCGATGCTGCCGACACGCGCCGAGAGGACAGCAAAGACGCTCTTGCCGACTTTCGGCAGGAGCGGGAGCATATGCTTTCCGATGAGGGCAGGGCCGATCGCATTGATTCGGAAGCTGCGGAGGAGCTGCTCTGGATCGAGGGCCCGATAGGTTTTCTCGGGCTGGAGGGTGGCATCGTGAAGCAGGCCTGTTGCCACCAGGATGAAGCGCAGCGGAGCGCCTTCGACGAGTCGCTCGGCTGCGGCGGCAATGCTCGCCTCGTTGTCGATGTCGATCCGTCCCGCCCGCACTCCAGCCAGGCTTCGGCCAGCGCCCGATCGGGACAGCGCATGAACGGTTTCGAACCCGTCTGACGCAAGAAGATCTGTGACGGCCGATCCGATGCCGCCGGACGCGCCGATCACGAGCGCTCGAGCCGGCCGCTCGAGACTGGGCAAATGCAAGGATCCTGAAGGTGGACGCATGAGAGTCACCAATTTATTGCGCCCGCGATTTAGGCTTGGATGATCTGCATCCTGATCGCGTACCGGACCAGGTCAGGCAGCGAATTGAGTTCCAGCTTCCGCATCGCAGCTGTCCGGTGGGTCTCCACCGTCTTGACGCTGAGATCCAGAAGACGCGCAATCTGCTTGTTGCTCTTGCCTTCAGCTAGAAGCTGGACGATCTCGCGTTCGCGTGAGGTCAGCCGCTCGGTCGTGGGATGAGCCGGTATCGCCGGTCCGCCTTTGAGAAAGCCGTCCAGAACAACCTCCGACACACGCCCGATAAAGAAAGGTTTTTTTTGCGACAGGCTTTCCACAGCCGGGATCAGCTGCCGGACCGCATCGGATTTGAGCAGGTAACCTCGGGCCCCAGCCTCTAGCACCTCGCGGATCAACTCCTCACTCTCGTGCATCGTGAAGATCAAAACCTCGGTGTTCGGCAGGCTCTGGCGAATACGGCGGGTCGCTTCCAGGCCATTGAGCTCTGGCATGGACAGATCGATCACCGCGACATGGGGTCGATGCTGAAAGGCGAGGTCGACCGCCTCTCGGCCATTGGACGCCTCGGCGCAGACCTGCCATGTCATGTGCTGCTCCAGGAGATCCTTGAGCCCGCGCCGGACGATGTCATGGTCGTCAGCAAGAAGAATGCGCAGCATGGCACTTCCTCAGAGCCCATTAGTATGCAGTCTGGGTCGTTCGTTTGGTGGGCAATCATCCGGACTGATTGATTGAATGGGCAGGCTGGCGCTCACCCGGGTCCCCGAGGGGCCTGACTTGATCTCCAACTGACCGCCGAGTTGCTCCAGACGCAAGCGCATTCCCGAGATCCCGATGCCGATCAACCGGGTCTCCTCTCCATTCGCATGCGCGGGAGCTTTGAGCCCGATGCCGGCATCAACAATGTCGAGCCGAACGTTGTCGTCTGTTTGGTAGAGCGCGAGCCGCGCCCTCTTACTGCCGGAGTGCCGGTGGACGTTGGAGAGTGCTTCCTGGGCGACCCGAAACAGGGCGGTGGCGACAGGCTGTGAGGAAGGGGCGGCTCCATCATCGATGCTGATATCGACTTGGACGCCGCTCCGCTCGGAGAACCCTCTCGCGAGCCAGCTCAAGGCAGCCACGAGCCCGATGTCATCGAGGAGCGGAGGGTGGAGCAGGTAGGACAACGTGCGAACCTCCTGAAGACTCTGTTCCGCCAGGTCGAACGTCTCCTCAAGAATGCGATGGACGGGCTCCTCCACGTGGTCGAGTTGTCCACGCAGGCGGGAGGTATTCAATGTGATGGCAAGAAGGTTCTGGGCCGTTGTATCGTGCAGTTCACGCGCGATGGCTCGCCGTTCCTCGTCCTGCAGATGCATGAGGCGACCGCTCAACCGGGCCAGTTCCTGCTGCGTGCGTTTGACCTCGGTGATGTCCTCATGCGCGATCACGATCCGGCGTGTTGGCGCCTGATCCGGTCGCGTCACGCGGACCTGGAACCAACGTGGTCCCTCGGGACTGCGGCAAGGATACTCCATACGGAACTCGGCGCGGACGCCTGCCATGATCTCCCGTAGGGCCTGCGCAGTCCTCGCAGCCTCCTTTGACAGGGGTGCGGCCGTCTCACAGACGGCGAGGTAGTTCATTCCAACCCCATGGTTCTCGTCGGCATAGCCGGAGGCGTGGGCAAAAGTTCGCCAAGCCTGATTGACCGCAATGATGGTGCCCACCTCATCCAGCACGGCGATATGGGCCGACAGGGCATCCAGCGTCGAGCGCAGCAGGGTCTCTGCCTCCACACCGGGCGCGATCAAGGTCGGCAGTCGGCGAGCGCGCCTCGTCCGAGGCTTGGTCCGCCGCGCCGCGCGGGGAGATTGGGGAACTGTCGATGGGATCGGGCTTGGTTTGGGATTATCCATATTGGCCTCAACCTTGGCTGCAGGTCGACGAAGAGGAACGATCTTCAATGCTTGCGGTCTTTTCCCGGCAGTACAAGGGAAAGCGCTCCGCCTACGGAGATTTTCCGGGTCTCCTCAGGAAACTCCCGATGAACAATGGGCACGCTCCCCCTCATACCAATCCTAGCTGGTGCTGGTGAACGCCAAGGGCACAGCCACTAGGACAGGGAGAAAGCAATGACTGCAACATATCGAGCCTATGCCGTAATTGCCATGCTTGCGACGGCGTCTCCGGCTGCTGCGGCGGATATCGTCGAAACTGCGGTGACCAACGGCAACTTCAAGACCCTCACGGCCGCGCTGCAAGCCGCTGGCCTCGTCGATACGCTCAAGGGGCAGGGGCCGTACACCGTGTTTGCCCCCACGGACGAGGCCTTCAAGAAGCTCCCAGCCGGAACGGTTGAGAACCTCCTGAAGCCCGAGAACAAGGCTCAGCTGCAGAAGGTACTGACCTATCACGTCGTGGCTGGGAACGTGAAATCCGGTGATCTCAAGGGCAAGACGACCAGTGCCCAGACCGTGGAGGGTACAGCCGTGCGGATCGATGCCAGCGGCAATGCCGTCAAGGTCAATGAGGCGGTTGTGACTCAGGCTGACGTGAACGCGTCGAACGGCGTCATTCATGTGATTGACAGCGTAATCATGCCGAGGTCGTAAGACCTGCCGAACGCTCGGATGGTGGAGCACCACCATCCGCCTTCTCGCGGCACAGGATCACCTAGTCGTGATCGAGTGGCGCAACGACCGCGTGCGCCACTCGTGCGGTAGAACGCGCAGTACAGCGACCCTCTAGGGTCGCTTGCCTTTGGCAACTGCATCCCTTTGCTCGAGGATTTCAGCGATGTTTTACCATTACGACCTTGGGCTGGACCCTTGGGCTTTCGGGTCCTTCGGGAATGACAGAGTAACCATCGACGAGGACGGCAGCGTCGTATTCACAGGCTTTGGTCGTGACACCGTTCGGGTGCGCGCCGACGAGGTCACGGTCGATCTCGGCTTCGGCAGAGACGTCGTCCGGACCTATGGCGACGACATTGTCGTGAATGGCCGCTTCGGCCGTGACCGCCTTTTGGGCGGAGATGGGGCCGACTCCCTGTGGGGGAACTTCCGCGAGGATGTGATCCGCACCGGCAAGGGTGCGGACTACGCGCTCGGCAATCAGGGCAATGACCTGACCGATACCGGGGAGAGGCTCGGCATCCACTTCGGTGGCGCCGGGAACGACACCTTCTTCATTGGCCAGGAGATCGTCGGAAATGGTGCGCGGGATACCGTGATCGCGCTCGACTTCGGGAAGGGTCGCGACAGGCTAGACATTGCACCGGAAATCCTCACCAATGTTGCACGGGTCGAGGAGGGCAAGGTCGACCTTGTGCCTGTGCTCGCCGCCTTCGAGGCAGAAGGGCTCGGTGTTCCCGAGGTCGGGCAGCGTCTATCCCAGACTTTCCTGGGCGATCTTGCGTTCCGCGAGGTCGCGCGGTTCCTCGAGCAGTTTCCGCCGAACGAGCAGGGACTTACGGCGCTCGACCCGTTCGTTCTGTTTGCAGACTACTAACTCTGACTTTAAGCCCAGAATGGGGCGGCTCGGCAGCGGCGCGATGTGTCACCTGCCCCGCGGCTGACCCGACGGGTGATCGGCATCGACCGATTGCTCAACCGATTTCAGCACGGTGGGTGTATCAAACTCGCCAGGATGTAAGCCTTATCTGTCACGTGGCGATGTGAACGAGGATGCCTTGCTGCCTGCCGCGCAAGTGAACTTGGCGGGAGGATTGGAATCTCTTCAGCCATCCCAGATCTGCTGCGGCGCGTATGCAATCCTCCGACGCGATGATCGAGCCGCCAATGTCGCGCGTCACCTCCTCGAGCCTGCTGGCTACGTTCACGACGTCTCCCACGACGGTAAACTCGATGCGTTCCCTGCCGCCGAGATTGCCTACCGTCACCGGACCGCAATGGACTCCGACCGAGACACGCAGCGGATCCGCGCCGCGCCCGGACCTTTTTCGGCTCCAGCGCTCGATCTCCTGCTGGAGTTCGAAGGCGCACGCGAGCGCGCGGGCTGGCGCGTCCGGTTGCAGGCCGATGGAGCCGAAGGTCGCCATGAAGCCGTCGCCGAGGTACTTGTCGAGCGTCCCGCCATGCTTGAACACGATGGCGCTACTCCGCTCCTGGAAACTGCGCAGCAGGGCAAACGTACGCTCGGGCGAGAGGGTCTCAGTAAGCCTGGTGAAGCCGACGATGTCTGCAAACAGGACGGCCACCGTCCTTGTCGCCGGCTCTCCGAACGCGGTCCCGCCACGGCTGGCGAGAGCTTCGGCCACGTCCGGAGAGACGTAGCGAGCGAGATCCGCGCGCACGACCTCGGCCTCGACCTGGTTCAACAGTGTCCTTCGGCTGCGCCAGACGGCAAGGGTGATGAGCAGGGTGAACAGGGAGGTCGCAACAAGCTGGGTGTACCAGGCCGTCAGACCGACAAAGGTCGGCCTGAAGGAGAGATCCAGGACCGCGACTGACGTGAGCGCGCCCTCCGTAGCCGCATCGTTGAACCGTAGAGTGTCCGGCAGGGAGTAGATCATGAAGACGCCAATCGACCAGATGACGAGGATCGATACACCCGTCCAGAGCACCCTTCTCGGGGAGTAGGTGAGAGCAGCCTCGCCGAGGAGAAGGAGAACGTAGAGGAATTCCTGCCCACGGAGGCGGGTCTGGATCGGCCACTCGCCGCCGAGACTGGCCGGCGGCGGGACAACGATCGCGGCGGTCACCAAGGCCACATCGAGGATGATAAAGCCGAGCTTGAGTGCCTCGCCATGACGATGGTGCCGCAGGCGGTACGGAACGTAGCCCAGGAAGAAGAACCCGAAGGCGTAGGCTCCGTAGTAGAGATCGCGTGGCCACGGTACGAGCCAGATCAGCCAGACCGAAACAACGATGATCGCGGTCAGGCGAGCGTAGAAGGCGAACTGGAGGCCTTCGAGCTCTGCCTGACGGATGCTCGCCTGAAGACGAACTTGTGAGTTCCTGAGGGACCAAAGCGATTGAAGCCCCTCCAAGGTCCTGGACGCAAAGCCGATACTCCGGGCTGCCAAATCAGACATATGCTCGCTCTGAGGATCCAGGAAGCTCTGGATCTAAACCTTGTAGCATTCCGACAAGGGCTTTGCACGGTGCGAGCGGAAACGGCAATGGGAAGGCTCGAGGCCAGAATCTGGAATCCTCATCGAACCGGATATTCTAAAGACGCGGGGAGCTCAGTTCTTATGGAATGCGCTCGATTCGCAACGGAAACTTGCCTGGCACCGATGCCGCCGCCTGACACGATGAAGGTCTTGAAACCATTCGACCGCAGGTGTCTGAGAAGCGCGATCTGAGGCAGCTAGGCGAGGTCGGTAGAGAGGCGATCCTTCGTCGAGTGGCGTGCCGTCGCAAGCCAGTCCCTGACAGCCTTGTCGAATTCGACCGTGATGATTCCCGAGTGGGTCACGGTCATGATCTCCAGCAGATCTTTCTCGCCCGCGGTCAGGAGAGCCCGCAGGTCCCCGGCGATGATGCTTCGACCGGCACGAAGTCGGACCCGCGCCCCTGGGTCGCCCGCTCTACGAAGTCGATGATGGCCTGTTTGGCGGCCCCGCCGTTCCAGGATGGAAGCGGGTCGGGCACGGGAACTTGCGACTGGGGCTTCATCAGCGGCAGCCAGAAGGCAATCAGGCCCATTGCGAACAGGGAGAGAACTTGCCGACGATTCATCCTAGGCTCCTCCCGATTCCTTCGCCCGCTCTGCGGTCCGTTCGTGTTGGAGTTCACGGATCTCGGTCAGGTCACGTTCCAGGAAGTAGTTGAGAAAGGTGCGGATCACCGCGATGGCGCCGAGACGGCCAACCGCTTCCCAGTCGTTTGTGATCGATGTCTCGATGATGTCCGCCCCGAGCTGAAAGGTCAGCCCGGCGACCAGCACGCGGGCGTAGCGCAGCCAGATCTCCCGCCTCTGGATGTTCGTGACGCTTCCCGCAAACATCATGCGCAGACCGGAGACAAAGGCTTCGATGGTGCCGAACAAGACGATAACGAGGGCCATCGCATCGATCACCGCGACTGCGTATTCCGTGATGGCGATCAGCCATTCCCTCATCGTCACCTCCGTCTGTGATTAAGAAGGGGGTGGCCCATCCGGAAAGACGGTCTTCCAGGATCGCTTCATCCCAACCACGGTAATTCCGTACTCCGCGGCCTTATCCAGCGCTTCGACCAGAGGGCTCAGCCTGAACTCGCGGTCGTAGGCGAACTCCCGCTCTTCATCGTCATGGTGCAGCAGCAGGGCGAGACGCTGTCCATTGCCGGCGAGCGTGTAGCGCAGCATCGCGAGATCCCCATCGGAATTGCCGAAGGCCAGGATCGGGCGCCGGCCGATGTGCGGGGCGATGTTGGCCGGCTTCACCTCGCGGTCGTCGAAACTGTTGAGTTCCGACAGTCGCACCAGGTCGGCGCGCCCTCCGCTGCCTTCGAAGCGGAGCCGAACACTCGACCCGATGACCTGCTCGGGCGGGACACCATAATTATCCTCGGCGAAGGCCCGGATTAACTCGATGCCACCGCCCGAGACGATGAAAATCTTGAAGCCGTTTGCCCGCAGATAGGACAGGAGCTCGATCTGAGGTCGGTAGACGCATTGGGTGAAAGGAACCCCGAGTTTCGGATGCCGGGCCGTCATCAACCAGTTTCGAGCGATGGTCGCGAACGCGTCGGCCGTCATCCCGGAATGAGTCGCGAAGGCCACCTCGAACGCAGCCTGCTTGCCAAGGGAATGAATGGCGGCAATGTCCCGCTCAAGGAAGGCCTTGTAGGGCTGCCGCTCGCGCAGGGTTGGATCCTTCCTCGCAAGCTCTTCCAGCCGGTCGAAGGCGAAAAAGAACTGGCTCTGAAGCGGCTGCTCGCACCAGAGAGTTCCGTCATTGTCGAAGGTCGCTATACGTTCAGAGGGCGGCACATAATCCGGTCCACCCTCCACTGTCACGCGTGCGACAAAGTCGAGAATGGCGGACCTCGCTGGGCCTTCGTTCCAGGATGGAAGCGGTTGATCCGCCATGCTCAGACCTCGCTGATGCTGTGGCCGGGCGGCGGTCCTGCCGCTCGGCCAGGTTCATTCAGTCGCCGCTCGCAGACTCCGACATCTTCGCCAAGGCATCATCGATGGTGAAAGTGTTCGGCTTCTGAACCGCCGGAAACTCCTTGAAGGTCTCGGCGAACTTCGCCGCAGCCGCCTGGGCTGCATAAACGAAGTAGGCGTTGTGCAGCATCCAGTCGTAGTAGGTGTTCGAGGTGACCGGAGCGAACTCGTAGGGATCGGTGCGGAGATTGAAGATCTTGGGCAGCCGCAGCCGGACAAACGGCTCTGCCCACACACCCAATGTTCCCTGCATGCGCTGTTCCATGAAAACGAGCTTCCAGTTGTCATAGCGCAGAGCGAGCATGTCGCCGTCATCGCTGAAGTAGAAGTAGAAGTTGCGCGGGCTCTCCTTTGCCTCTCCCGTGAGGAACGGCAGCAGATTGAAGCCGTCGATATGGTTCCTGTAGGTCCGCCCTATGGCCTCGTATCCGGCCTTAAGCTTGTCGACCACGTCGGATGCACCGGCCATGGCCAGGAACGTCGGCAACCAGTCGTGATGCTGCACGATGCCGTTGCTGATCGAACCCGGCTCGACACGTCCCGGCCAGCGCACGAGCATCGGCACGCGGAATGCACCTTCCCAGTTGGTGTTCTTTTCGCTGCGAAACGGCGTCGTGCCGCCGTCCGGCCATGTGTTCCGGTGCGGGCCGTTGTCTGTCGAGTACTGCACGAAGGTGTCGTCGGCGATCCCGAGCTCGTCGAGGTAGTCAAGGACCTCACCCACGAGCTTGTCATGGTCGACCATTGTGTCGTGATAGTCCGACTGCCAGCGCCCGGCCTGGCCCTTGCTCTCTGGCTTGGGATGGGTGAACAGGTGCATGTGCGTGGTGTTGAGCCAGACGAACCAAGGCTTTCCTGCATCGCTCTGGCGTTTCATGAAGTCCTTGGCTGCGGCCACGAACTCATCGTCGCAGGTCTCCATGCGCTTCTTCGTCAGGGGACCGGTGTCCTCGATCCTCTGCTTGCCGACCTTGCCCCAGCGTGGCATCTCGGTTGCATCGTCCTCGTTCGTTGCCCAGGAATGGATGACGCCGCGCGGGCCGAAGTTCTTGCGGAAGTTCGGAAAGTCATTCTCCGATGGGTAGTCCTCCATCTCCGGCTCCTCCTCGGCATTGAGGTGGTAGAGATTGCCGAAGAATTCGTCGAAGCCGTGGTTGGTCGGCAGCATGTGGTTGAGGTCGCCGAGGTGGTTCTTGCCGAACTGGCCCGTGGCGTAGCCCTGTTCCTTGAGCAGGGCCGCAATGGTAACGATCTTCTCGTTCATGCCGATGGGCGCGGCCGGGATACCGACCTTGGACAGGCCGGTACGGTAGACGCTCTGTCCGGTGATGAAAGCTGACCGGCCGGCCGTGCATGACTGTTCCCCGTAAGAGTCGGTGAACATCATCCCTTCCTTGGCAAGACGGTCGATATTGGGCGTCCTGTATCCCATCAGCCCATGCGAGTAGCAACTCAGGTTCGAGATGCCGATGTCGTCCCCCCAAATGACGAGGATGTTCGGCTTGCCGTTCTGCTTCTTCGGTTGCTGCGCCATGTCTGGCTCCCTGAATGTGAAGGTGATTGGATCAGTCGGGCTGGCACCTCCTCAACCGAATGGCCCGACCTGGAAAAGCATGCTGATGACGGCGGCCACGCCTATGATGAGCAGAACGATGGCAGTGATTAGCGTCAGAGAAACAGGAAAGTGGCTCTCGCCGTGAATAAGGCCATACTCGGTCATCACCTTGCGTTCTTGGCGGAGACCGACCATGAACTGCACATGATAGACGATGCCAGTGACGAGCATCGCAATGCCGAGAAGCACGAGTGCAACCCCGAAGTTGCGAGGAGCGGCGGCATGCGCAATCGTTCCCGCCTCTCGAAGTTTCTCGAAGACCTGATAGATCGTGAAGCCGAAGCTGATCAGCGACAGCGAGGTGCGGATCACGGACATGAGGGTTCGATCGGCGCTCATGCGCGTGCGTTGAAATGACATGCCGGTCCGTCGCGAGGACAGCTCGACGGAGATCTTGTCGGGGTCGGACTTTGCTGTGACGGACTTCATCTCGTCTGGTCTCCCGATGGCACCGGGCGGTGCTGGCTGAGGCACCGCCCGGCAGTTGAGTCGAGTGCATTCAGTCGACGGCAAGGGCCGCGGCGGCCAGCTTCTCAAGATCGAGGTATTGTGCCGCCTCGACCGTGACGGCGACGAAGAGGATCGTCCCGCCCGTGAAGGCTCCCGGCGCCGTGTACGCTTCGCTGACGGCGTCGCCGCTGTCGCGCCCGATGCACAGGCCGTCGCCGCTCAGCGTGAACTTGCCGAGCTGCGTGCGCATCCCGCCCTGTGCGACGATGTTCTCGTTCACGTAAAGGGTCGCCTTGCCGAGCGACTCACCGTGCGGGCCGGCTTTCTCCCGGATGAACTCCATGCCCAGCGTGTACTTCCCGGGCTTGAGCTCGCCCGAGACGAGCTTTTGCTCCGGCTTGATGCCGAGGAAGTTGTAGACGTAGTGCAGCTTGCGGTCCTTGATGAAGAGCGCATGGCCGCCGAACCGTGACCCGTGGGCGAAGATCACGCCTGAGCAGTCGGGGTCGGTGATCTCGACATCGGCCAGGATCTTGTAAGAGCGCCCGCGCACGTTGACCGCGACGCCCTCGGGCACAGGTGACGTGCCGGGATAGTAGATGTACCGCTCGCGCGGCGCCTCCTCGGCAGGTCGCTCCACGCCCAGGATCTCCGCCGGACTCCTGTCTTCCAGCGGCAGGACGAAGTTCTTGTCGGCTTCGTTGTGCCAGACCTTAATCAGCGCCTGGAGCCTGTCCGGATGCTGCTGGGCAAGGTCCGTCGACTCGGAGCGGTCAACGTCGACGTTGTAGAGCTGCCACTGATCCTGCTTGTACCGCCCCTTGCCGGCGAACGGAGCATGCAGCGAAGATGCCTTCCAGCCATCCTCCCAGATGCCTCGCGTGCCGAACATGGCGTAGTATTGCCGCTCCTTCCTCGTCTTGCCGTCCGGTTCGGCGTCGAACGTATATCGCATTGAGACGCCGGACAGGGGGTACTGCTCGACGCCCCGGTAGACCTTGGGCATCTCCAGCCCGCAGACGTCGAGGATTGTCGGTACGATGTCGGTCGAGTGGTGATACTGGTTGCGTACCTCGCCCCGGGCCTTGATTCCCTTCGGCCAGGAGATCACCAGCGGGCAGCAGGTGCCGCCGGAATATTCCGAATAGCGCTTGAACATTTGGAACGGAGTCGAGAATGCCACCGCCCAGCCGGTCGGGAAGTGACCGTAGGTTTCCGGGCTGCCGAGGACGTCGAGATACTTCATGTTCTCAGCGAGCTCGTCCGGATAGTTGTTGAAGAACTTGTTCTCGTTCACCGAGCCGTTCGGGCTGCCCTCTCCCGAGGTGCCGTTGTCAGCGCAGTAGAGCACCAGCGTATTGTCGAGTTGGCCGCTCTGTTCAAGGTAGTCGATGATGCGGCCGACCTGAGCGTCGGTGTACTCGGAGAAGCCGGCGAAAACCTCGGCCATGCGGGAGAACAGCCGCTTCTCGTCCGCGTTCAGCGTGTCCCAGGGACGGACTCCATCGGCCGGGTCAGCCACGCCCTCCGGCAGCGGGTTGATCGGGGTGAGCTTGGTGTCCTTCGGCAGCAGGCCCTTTTCGATCATGCGGGGCAGCACCCATTCGCGGTACGCTTCGTATCCTGAATCGAACTTGCCCTTATACTTCTCGATGTATTCCTTGGGCGCATGATGCGGGGCATGGTTCGCGCCCGGGCAGAACCACATGTACCAGGGCTTCGAGGGGCTGCTGGCCTTCTGGTCGCGGATCATCTGGAGGGCCTGATCGGCCAGGTCCTTCGACAGGTGGTAGCCTTCTTCAGGCATATAGGGCTGGTCGATGAACCTGTTGTCCTCGGCGAGATCGGGGAACCATTGGTTGGTCTCGCCGCCGAGGAAGCCGTAGTAGCGGTCGAAACCCTTGCTCAGCGGCCATTGCGAGCGGCTGGCTCCCGAGGCGACGTCCTGCTCGGGAACGTTGTGGTTCTTGCCGAGCCAGAAGGTGCTCCAGCCGGCGTCCTGAAGCACCTGCCCGATGGTGGCGCATTCGTCAGGGATGCGGCCGCTCCAACCGGGGAAGCCCTGCGCTGCTTCGGTGATGCAGGAGCAGCCATTGAGATGGTGATTGCGGCCGGTCAGGAAGGTCGAGCGGGTTGGCGAGCACAGCGCCGTCGTATGCCACTGCGAGTACATCAGTCCTCGGTCGGCGAGTCTCTGCAATGTCGGCATGTTGATGCCGCCGCCGAACGGCGACCATGCCGCAAGGCCGGTGTCGTCGTACAAGACGACGAGTACGTTCGGTGATCCCGCCGGTGCCTTGTTTGGCGTAAACGGCTCCCAGTCCGGCGTGGAGTCGCGGACATCGAGCTTCATAACGCCTTTAAACGGCTTCTTGGTCATGATCGTCTCCCTGATTGCATCCGGTTGTCATACGCATCTACGCCTCCGTCCGGGCAGCAGCTCTGAGGGAAGCCCAGGTCACATCGAACGGGACCACCACCGCACGAGGCGGGCGAATGGCCCGCGCAGCAGCACATAGGGAAGAAAGGCGAGCAGGATCGCGATGAGAACCATCTCGCCCGGATAGAATGTTTTCAGTACGGTCGCTTGATAGACGGCGTCCATCGCCAGCCCGAGCAGGATGATCCGCGCAGTGGCGATCAATCCTTCGCCAAGGCGGCCCGAGCTTTCGGTCGGACTCGTCAGCAGCGACCAAAGATAGGGCGAGCGGCCGAGCCGTGCGTCCTTCGCCCCATCGTGGAACGCCGCGATCGCCGCCATGCAAGGCTGGAGGATGAAGCGGAAGGTCATGGGTCCGCCGGGGCGGGAGGCGATGTCGCGCCAGACGCGATCGCTGACATCTGCCGAGAGGCCGTACAGGAAAAGGCCCAGCACCACCAGGATGGAAGCCAGGATGACAACGAGCCGCGCCAGCATCAGCTGCCTTCGTGTGACGGTCTCGGCCATCACGTCGCCCCCTTGTCTCGCGCCACGCACCGGAAACCGATATGGCTGGACGAGGTGTCGACGGGCTGCGCATGCCGTGCTGCCGGGCGGTAGCGGCGGCAGTAATTGGGCGCGCAGAGGTGGGATCCGCCTTTCAGCACCTTGCGCGGAATGCGGATCTCGGGCTGGCAGGGGTCGTAGCTTTCGTCCTCACGGCCGCCGCGCGGGTTTTCGGGGATGCAGCAGGCCTTCGGTGCATCATTGGGGTGCTTGGGCGTGTACCAGTCTCTCGTCCACTCCCAGACATTTCCGACCATGTCGTAGAGTCCATAGCCGTTCGGCGGGAAGGCCGTGACGGGCGAAGTCCGCTCGTAGCCGTCGCTTGCCAGGTTCTGCGCCGGGAAGGCGCCCTGCCATGTATTGGCCATATGCCGGCCGGCCGGTGTGAACTCGTCGCCCCAAGCGAACTCGGCTCCGTCGAGACCACCGCGCGCGGCGAATTCCCATTCGGCCTCCGTCGGCAGGTCCTTGCCGGCCCAGCGCGCATAGGCCGTAGCGTCCTCATAGGCCACATGCACGACGGGGTGGTCGTCGAGACCGGCGATGGATGACCCAGGACCAGCCGGATGGCGCCAGTTGGCCCCGAAGCGGAACTTCCACCACTGGCTCCAGTCCCGCAGGTCGACAGGCCCCTTTGGTGACTTGAACACCAGCGACCCGGCCTTGAGCATGTGGGGGAGGGCGCCTGGATAGTCCTGCGGATTGGGCTTGCGCTCGGCCATGGTCACATGGCCGGTGGCGCGGATGAATTCCCGGAACTGCCGGTTGGTGACCGGCGTCCGGTCGATCCAGAAGCCGTCGACGGTGACCCGGTGAGCCGGAGCCTCCTCGGGATAGTGCCGGTCCGATCCCATCCGGAACGTGCCGCCGGCGATCCAGGTCATGTCCTGATTGGCGGGATCCTGCAGAGAGCGGACCGCAGGAGCAGGATCGAAAGCCGTAGAGGTCATTGTTCGAACTCCTCTCCCAAATGCTTCGTTGTCCTTCGATATCCCTATTCGGGATGCCTCAAGGGAGCGGCAGGGCTTCCGGAAACGTCCATGAGCCGTCAAGCACCGCGGGGCGCGGGCGGTAGAGGCGGACCGTGTAGTTCCAGCCCTTCACGATCGGCAGACAGTTCGGGATCTGGCCGTCGCAACCCCCGAACTGGACGGCGATTGCGCCATCGCCATCCTTCTTTGCGGTCAGGTCGTTGATCGAGTAGGCCTTCTGCGGATTGAGCTGGAAGTACCCGTCCGCGTTGTAGACGCTGATCGACCAGAAGGCGTCGACTGGAACATCCTTCACGTTCAGCTTGTAGACTGTCGTGCCGTCGTTCCTGGCGGGCGTGACGTTGAGATAGGTCGCGTCCTTGTCGGGATTTCCGCCCCACGCTGCCGCCGTGCCGATCAGGTGCCGGACCGGGTCCACCTGATCCTTGCTGCCGAACGCCCGCTTGAAGTCGGGAAGGGTTGAGGCGAGCACCAGCAGAGCGTCGCGCACCTTCTTCTGACTTGCCGGATCCCAAGCCGGCACCTCGAAACGGCCGGAACCTGCCTGACTGAGCCTCGCTGCATCCTGCAGCGCATGGACCTGCTCGATGTCCTTTGGATCTTCAGGATCCACGAGCGTGCGCAAGGCGATCATCAGATACCGCGTGCCGGCCCGTTCCCTGTCGAAGCTGTAGCTGCCGGGGCGATACACGACGTCGCCGACCACGTAGTGATCCTGGTTGAAGACCTGCATAGATATGAAGCGTCGGCCTGCATCCGGCAGCGTGATCGTCACGGGCCCGGCGTCGAGATCGATCAGCGCCGCGGAGTAGAGCGTGTCGCGGTTTGCCCGCACGACCGTCTGTTGATCGATCCGCATCGGCTCGCGATAATGGTAGAACTTGCCTGTGCCGCCGGCCTGCTTGACCGGGGTGGCGAAGTAGAGGTCGGTCTCCGCACGGGTGAAATTGTCGACCGTGACGGGGATCGTCCCGTTGGCCGGTGCCTCTGCGAGCGCGGGCGACGTTCCGATCGCGAGAGCGAAGCCGAGGATACCGAAAGCGTGGTCGCATCTGGACATGGCATTGCTCCTGCCGCTCATTGGATCGCGACCTTCTCGACGTCCGGCAGCTTCCAGGCCTTGTCGAAGAACTCCTTCTTCGGCGCGTAGGCGCGGAACATCAGCTCGAAGTCGCGGTTCGGATCTGTCGGCACCCAGTTCGTCTCTTTGCCGGCCGGCGCCCTCGGCCCGAAATACACGTCGACCGAGCCGTCGGTATTCTTCCGTACCTCGGCGGCGTTCGATGCCCGACTGCCGCGGTCCATGTTCCTCACCAGCCCGTGGGTCTGCCTGTCGTAGACGGTCACGGACCAGTACTGGTCGACTGGTGCGTTCGGAGGCACGGTCAGCTTGTATGTCTGCGCGCCGTCGAAGGGCTCCCCATTCTTGTCCTTGATCGTGAGAAGGTAGAACTGGCCGGTGCCAAGGCGTTTGATGCCGACATAGCCCAACGTGTAGATCATGCCTCGCGCATCGGTCGGATAGGCGTCCGACTCGGCAAAGTTCGCTGACAGGGCCCTGGCGAGCTCCGGAATGGCGGCAGGACGCCAATAGGTCTGCTCATAGAACGATGGCCATCCCGCCTCATACTTCGCCTCAAGATAAGCCTTCGCCTCCACGGCGGCGGCGTCGAGCATGATGCGCATCTCCGGGCTGGGCTTGAAGGGCTTGCCCTTCTCGATGCCGAGCGCGCGGAGCTGATCGATCATTGCCTTGTCACGGGCGATCCACGGCTCGCTCTGCACCACACGGTTGAGGTGATCGAAGAAGGTGGAGTCGAAGCGAATCGTGGAGTCGAACAGGATATCCTTTGCGTCGGTGAAGACGGTAGGCGGCGGATTGGCCGCTTGCGAAAGCGGATAAACCTTGATCCTCCTGCCGTACTCGATGGAGTTGGCCACATCGGCAATGCTCTGGCTTGGAAGATTCACCCGCAGCAGCCCGTAGCCTGAATACGTGTCCGAGCGCAGCGCCACGAACCCTTCAGGTGTGGGGCCCGAATAGCCCGGCGGCAGGACCGCGAACTTGGCGCCTGCACCCTTGTCGACCCCCAGCAGCCCCGCATCTTCGAGCGGGATCTGCCAGGCCGTGACGATGTTCCCGTTGAGCGACCCGCCGTTTGCCGGCGGCACGTCGATGACAATGGGCCCTTCGCGCGTATCGAAAAATGCCATGAAGTAGAGGGTGTCGGGATTGGGCGTGAGCGTCTGGTTGCGCCAATCGGGCGGACGGCCCCAATACACCACTTGGTTCACCTTGCCCGACGTTTTGGTCAGCATCTCCTGTAGCATCAGGTCGTAGTTGACCGCCGGCATTCCCCAGATTGCCGCCTCGACAGCGCGGCGTTCGAACGCGCGCTGCTCGAGCTCCTGCGGGGAGAAACCCTGGGCAGATGCGGGCGCCGCAAGAGCCAGGAATGTAAGTGTCGCAAGAAGTGCTCTTTTCATCGCGATTTTCATCTTGCCTCTGCTACTCCGCCGGTTCGGCGGGAGTGATGCCGGTGACCTGGGCGGACGGCTCCTCGCTGAGCCAGCGGTAGAGGATCCCGCCGAGCGCTCCGCCGATCAGCGGCGCAACCCAGAACATCCAGAGCTGCGCCAGGGCCCAGCCGCCGACGAACAGAGCCGGGCCGGTGCTGCGGGCCGGGTTGACTGAGGTGTTGGTGATCGGGATGCCTACGAGGTGGATCAGGGTGAGGCCCAGGCCGATGGCGATGGGCGCGAAGCCGACGGGTGCCTTGCCATGGGTGGCGCCCATGATGATGAACAGGAACATCATCGTCAGCACCACCTCGGCGATGAGGCCGGAGAGCAGGCTGTATTGGCCGGGCGAATGGGCACCGTAGCCGTTGGCGGCAAAGCCCTTGGCGAGGTCGAAGGTGGGGGAACCGGTGGCGATGGCGTAGAGCGTTGCCGCGGCGACTACTGCGCCGATCACCTGCGAGACGACGTAGGGCAGGATGTCCTGCCTCGGGAAGCGCCCGCCTGCCGCCAGGCCGATGGTCACCGCCGGGTTGAGGTGGCAGCCGGAGATATGGCCGATGGCGTAAGCCATGGTCAGCACCGACAGACCAAAGGCCAAGGAGACGCCGAGCAGTCCGATGCCCACGTCGGGGAAGCCGGCCGCAATGACGGCACTGCCGCAGCCCGCGAAGGTGAGCCAGAAGGTGCCGATGCCCTCGGCGACGCAGCGGTGGATGTTCTGAGTGTTGTGTAGATCCATCGGATCCTCCTCATTGGGGGCCGAAGCCCCGGATGTTCCGGGGCGCATCGCAGGCTCGTGTCGTACCAGAACCAGCCAGGAGCAGTGGATGGCAGGTTCTCCCTCAGGCGCGAACTTTGACTTGTGCCGGCCCCGTAATTCGAGCTGGCTGCTTCGAGGAGAGCTTAGCTCCGCGGCGGGAAACCGAAATCAGGTGAACACCTGAGATTCCATCGGGAAAAGGATGAGACAACGGCCGATGTTGGTCATGTGCGGAGACGGGAGAAGCGCTACAATCGAGCGGCCAGGCGAGGGGCGCGGCTGGCGGATCTCCGACGGAGGAAAGTTCCTTTTCTCGCTCAACGACCTCTCGCGGAGGATGGCGGACCTCCGCCGCAAGTGCCCGGGTGCGATCTTCGTTCGGTCATTATACGGATGCTGCGGAACTCAAGGGGATCATAGGGGCTGTCGACCAAAGGCTTCGATCCGGGAGACGGTTAGCCGGCTTGCACCAGCCTCCTCGTCTTTACGGCATCATCGGTCGCCGCGCCGGCCGCTGTGTTGTCGAAGATGCACCAGGTTTGAGCGCCCGCGGCGGCATCACTCGTCAGCACCTTCGCAAGGGCTTCACGATACTCCGCGTTGTAGGCCGAGTAGTAGATGCGCGGCGAGCCATGGAGGCGATAGTACGACAGCCCACGCCATCCGCCGGGCTCGTCGGCGCCGACAACCGGTGCTGGGTCGGCCGCCACGCGGGCGATCCGAAGCTCGACAAGCAGAGACTCGACCTCCCGTGTGAACCAGGAGCCATGTCGCGGCTCGCAGACGACGCCACCCTCGGTCCGGCTCCTCAAGTCCCGCAAAAAATGGTCTGTGATATCTGGCTGGAACCTCAGGCTCGGGGGCATCTGAACCAGCAGCGGACCAAGCTTGGGTCCAAGGCCGTCAGCCTCTGACAGAAACCGATCCAGCAGGTCGCCCACGCCCCTCAGGCGGCGCTCGTGGGTGATGGCCTTCGGGACCTTCACGGCGAAGCGGAAGTCCTCCGGCACCGACGCCGCCCAGCGCTCATAGGTGGCTCGCCGATGCGGGCGATAGAACGAGGAGTTGATCTCTACCGCATTGAAGACGGCGCCATAGCGCTCCAGGTGGGATCCCTTCGCCGGAAAAAGAACTGCATGCACCTTCGGAATGCTCCAGGACGCGGTGCCGATCCTCACTGTGCCGGCGCTGTGGTCGCTGCAGGAACGGCGGGTCACGGTCGTTATGCGGTCTGAGCCGGAAAGATCCTGCATGCCACTTCATGTGCAAAGCGAACTGGAGCCTCGCCCAGTATGGGACCCGCTGCGAGGCCCTGTCCTCAGGAAGCGTTGCTGTGCCAACGCAGGATGCCGGTAGGGCGTTCCACCCAGCTGTGCAGACTGCGGCAGTGGCTCTTGCGTCATATCGCCTGGATCCCCATATCAGGCTGACCCAGCGGACATTGTTGTGGACTTCGACGGGGGCGGGCGTCACCGCCAGCGTCGATGAGCCCGTGTCAGGACGGATGTAATCCGGCACGAGCTGTTCCTGTGCTTGCCTGACGATGCCGGCGCCCGTCTGGACCCGATCAGCCCAGGCCCGTAGTGCGCGAGGCGGAGATGCGAAGGCATCCTGTCCGTTCGCCCCGGAGCCTGGGCTTTTACCGTTTGAAGGAACGGTTCGCTTGTAGAGTGCCGTTGGGCCAGGATGACGGCAGCTGGCCGCTCTCGACTCGTGCCGGGTGCCGTTGCTACGCCGGCAGGACGACTACCTTCGTCTTGACCGGCGTCCTTGAATAGAGGTGGATCATGTCCTGACTGAGCAGGCCGACGCACCCGCTCGTAATGCCTGTTCCGATCGATTCGGCATCGCTGCTGGCATAGATCGTATAGAGCGTATATGCGCCGTTCTGATAGAGATAGAGCGTGCGGGCCCCGAGCGGATTGTCGAGGCCGCCGGGCATGCCGCCGGCGTACTTGGCCGCCTCCGGTTGGCGCCGAATCATCTCTTTTGGGGGAGTCCAGGTCGCCCATTCGCCCTTGCGCCCGACATAGGCGTCACCGCTCCATCGGAACCCGTCGCGGCCGACATTGGCGCCATAGCGGGTGGCATATCCGTCGTCCTCGATACGGTAGACGTAGTAATTAGCGGGGTCGACGATGATGGTACCGGGCGCCTCTTTGGTGTCGTAGCGTACGGTTTTGCGATAATATTTCGGATCGACTTTGCTGACGTCGACCGCCGGGATCGGGAATTTCTCGTCGGGCACCGGTCCGTAGACCTTCGAAGCCTCGGCGAAGCTCATGCCGTCGGAGGTCACGCAGCCGGCCAGCCCCACCGCGCCCACGCTGACCGCCGAGCCGATCAGAAACGACCTGCGGTTCAGAAGCGTCACCCGCCCGCGTAAAGCGACGTCGTCGACCCCTCCGGCATTGGCATTCCCACCGTCCGTGATCATGATTTGGTCGCTCCCCATGTCCTAAAGCCTGACAGGACAATATCCCGACAGACACCCGCTGAAGGCCTAAGCTGAGCTGACATTGCCGCCACACGTCCAGATTGGCAAGCCCGACCGGCGCCGGAGAAAGGGAGCGGTTTCTCCTGTCTAGGGAAGATACGGCCAAGGTTCAACTATGCAAGTGAGAAACCCGTGTGCTTCGGCGAAGAGATCCCAGGGTGCAGTTTACATTCCCGCCCGCCTTTGCTCAGGCCTAGCTGGCGACCTCCTGCCGCAGGGCCTTTTCCGGTGGTCGAGTTCTCGAAGGAGTGGCGGTGATAGCGCAGCCCTGCCGCATTGAAGAGACCCTCAACAGCCTGCTGCTTTGGTGGAGCTGAGGGCTGGCCGGGGTCACAAAGCGTCACCTACCTTCTGGTTTGTCCAGATCATGAAAATCCCCACAGCCCGAAACGTTTCGCACAGGCCTCCTGTCGGCAGCAAGGTTGTCCCCGGCCGGTATCGCCGTGCTTGTCACCCCACCTGGGCTGCGTTGCCGCGCCTCGATGAACTGGACAGGCGCAAACAGGGATGCTTGCAATTCTCCCAGGAGATCTTTGATAGGTTGCCCAGCGAGGCGCCTGCAGCCCCCGACTTTCTCTCTCGCGGTGGTGAAATGGGCGCGGATGCGCGCGCATGATTGGTCAACCTCGCCGTTGGGTGAGCCTCGCACCTGGCCGTATTCCCTGCGCGCCCTGGTGCGCCTGATGCTCAACGCCAAGCAGGCGATGTTCATCGCCTGGGGACCGGACCTCGCCTTTCTCTACAATGACGATTACGCGCCGATCTTCGGCGCCAAGCACCCTCATGCCTTGGGTCGGCCGTTCAACGAAGTCTGGTCCGATATCTGGGAGCAGATCCAGGCTCTGGTCGACAGCACCCTAGCTGGCCGGGCGGTCGGGCAGGAGGATCTCCTGATCCCCATGGAGCGGAACGGCCACCGCGAGGATGCCTGGTTCAGCTTCTCCTACAATCCTGTATGGGAGGATACCGACACCATTGCCGGCATGTTCTGCGCCTGTACGGAAACCACCGACAAGGTGCGGGCCGAGCGACGGGTCGCCAGTGAACGCGAACGGTTGCGCGAGCTGTTCCATCAGGCGCCCGGCTTCATGGCGATGCTCACGGGCCCCGATCACACGTTTGAGATGGTCAACACCTCCTACTACCAGCTCGTGGGCCACCGCGACATTGTGGGCAAGCCTGCGCTGGAAGCTCTGCCGGAGGTCATGGACCAAGGGTTCAAGGGGATCCTCGATACCGTCTACCGTACCGGCGAGACGTTCGTCGGGAACGGCATCCCGATCATGCTCAAGCGGGCCCCCAAAGCGAAGCCCGAAAAGCGTTTCGTCAACTTCGTGTATCAGCCGGTCCGGGACAGCCATGGACACGTCTTCGGGATCTTCGCCGAACGCAGCGATGTAACCGAGGCGAAACAGACGGAAGAGCGGCTGCGTGCCAATGAGGCACAGCTCTGGGCCATCTTTGCGCAGGCCCCTGTCGGCCTGTCGGAGGTCGGCGCTGATGGGCGTTTTGTCCAGGTCAACGACGAGCTCTGTCGCATTTTGGGACGCTCCCGTGAGGACGTGCTCGGCCGCAGCGTTTCCGATGTCACACATCCGGACGACATTCCACCGAGTCTCGCTGCGGTTGCGCGTGCGGTGGAGACGGGGGAGCCCGCCTCGTTCGACAAGCGCTACGTTCGTCCCGACGGCGCCGTCATGTGGGCCAACAGCAACATCACGCGCCTGAACGTCTCCGACGAGCGGCCCGGCAGCCTGCTCGTGGTCACGATTGATCTCACGGCACGGCGGCACGCGGAAGCGGCCCTTCGAGAGAGCGAGGCCTGGTTTCAAGCGATTGCCAATTCGATCGACCAGATGATCTGGTCCACTCGGGCCGATGGGTGCTACGACTTCTTCAATCAGCGCTGGTACGACTTTACCGGCATACCCGAGGGTTCGACCGACGGCGACGTATTGTCGGACCTCTTCCATCCGGAAGATCAGGAGCCTATGAGAGCTGTGTGGCGCCATTCTTTGGCGACGGGCGAACCGTACCGGGGCGAATACCGGCTGCGCCACCGCTCCGGGCACTTCCGGTGGGTGCTCGGCCGCGCGCAGCCGGTCCGAGAGGAGAGCGTCCGGATTGCGCGTTGGTTCGGCACCTATACCGACATCCAGGAGATTGTCGAGGCCCGCGAGGTTCTCACCCGTTCGCGTGAGGAACTGGAGCATGAAATCGCCGAGCGCACGGCCGAGCGCGATCGTATCTGGCAAAACTCGAACGAACTCATGGGCGTGTTCGGGTTCGATGGTCGGCGGCGCGCCGTTAATCCCTCGTGGCAGCGGGTGCTGGGTGCGGTAGCCCTTGAGGGGCTGGTTCGGGGCGAGCGCCTCGTTGATTTCGAGGACCGCCTCAGGCACGCGGACGGTAGCTATCGGGTGATCTCGTGGACGGGGGTTCCGGGGGACGGGGTGTTCTACGGCATCGGCCGTGACGTTACGGAATACCGTCGGGCCGAGGACGCGCTGCGGCAGGCGCAGAAGATGGAGGCGGTGGGGCAGCTCACTGGAGGCGTGGCGCACGACCTCAACAACCTGCTCACCATCGTGCGCTCCTCCATCGAGTTCCTGCGGCGGCCGAACCTCCCGGAGGAGCGGCGGATCCGCTACATCGACGCGATCGCCGACACGGTCGACCGTGCCTCCAAGCTCACCGGGCAGCTGCTGGCCTTCGCACGGCGGCAGGCGCTCAAGCCGGAAGTGTTCGACGTGTCGGAGCGCATCCGCGCTGTCATCGACATGCTGCGTACCATCGTGGGTTCGCGCATTCGGATCGTGATCGACATCGCCTGCGAACATTGCTTCGTGGAAGCCGACGTCACGCAGTTCGAGACCGCGCTCGTGAACATGGCAGTGAATGCTCGGGACGCCATGGACGGCGAGGGTACCTTGAGGGTGCGTGTTGACTCCGTCTCCAGCATGCCCGCAATCCGGAGGCACGCGGGTGGACCCGGCCGGTTCGTGGCCGTGTCGATCGGCGATACCGGCGTGGGTATTCCTAATAGGCTCGGCCATATCTTCGAGCTCTTCTTCACCACCAAAGAGGTCGGTCGGGGGACCGGACTGGGCCTCAGCCAAGTCTATGGGTTTGCCAAACAGTCCGGAGGCGATGTGGCCGTCGAGAGCATGGTCGGGCAGGGCACTTCGTTTACGTTGTATCTGCCGCGAACCGCAAGGGGCATCGCGCCCGACGCAGAGGGTGACCGGCGGGGGAGCCGCTACGAGGAGGAAGGCCGGGGCTGCCGGGTTCTGCTGGTCGAGGACAATCTCGAGGTTGGTCGGTTCTCAACGCAGCTTCTCCTGGATCTCGGCTACGAGACCACCTGGGCGGCTCATGCGGGCGAGGCCCTCAAGCTGCTGGATGAGGATATTTCCCGTTTCGATGTGGTCTTTTCGGACGTGGTGATGCCCGGCATGAGCGGGATCGAGCTGGGGCGGGAAATCCGACGGCGCTATCCTGGTCTTCCAGTGGTGCTGACTTCCGGCTACAGCCATGTTCTGGCCGAGGAAGGGCGTCGCGGCTTCGAGTTGCTGCAGAAGCCCTATGCGGTCGACGAGGTCTCGCGGATGCTGCACCGGGTGACCCGCCGCAGACCGGCTATCCTTTTGCATGTGCTCGCACTTGACCTTGTCGCGGCGGTTTTGGCTCAGCCGCGAGGTAGACCGCATGTCGGCATCCAGATCTGTTTGAAGCGGAAGGAGTCATGAGCGTCCGTGTCCGCGTCGGTGCTTGTCGATGGGACCCTTCGAGGCATGGCATCATGTGGCCAGGAGAAAAATGCCGCCACCTGCAAGGACAGCACTCCAGACGACATCCAGGTTGATCCAGCCCCGTCTGAGGAAGGCGAGCCCTTGGTCATAGACGATCAGGCTGACGGCTCCGATCACCGCCAGCATGGCTCCAGTATGTACGGCGAGCGCTGCAACGGAGATCGGGAGGGAGGTAGAGGTCGTGAGCTCGCTGTCCACGCCGGAGGACATGCACAGCGACAGGAGCGCCGGGATCAGCATGAAGCCCGCCCCGTGAGCGCTGGCCATCATGAAGGACCACACAGTCAGGCCGGCCAATCCTGTCTGCATCCCGATGCGGACAGGGGTGCGATGGCTGGCGATGATATGCGTGGCCGCCCAAACCAACAGAAGGATCCCGGCGCAGCGGCCGAGGAGTGTCGCGTCCAGAACCGTTCCGAAGAGGATCGTCGCCAACAGGACGATCCCCACCGCTGCAGCATGGCCGAGAGCGATGGGCGCAAGGGCCAGAACCACAAGCGACCGGCTTTGCCGATGAAGTCCAAGCGCCACGGCAAACAGCCAGCCCATGGCAGGGTTCAGGCCGTGAAAGGCGCCGAGCCCGGCAAGGGCCAGCCAGGACCAAAGGGTGGACGACAGCGTATTCATTCCCGGTCGCGTGCCAGTGGCGTTGCGCCTCTCATGGATAACAGTAGGAATCCGACGAGCAATCGCCTCCTTCGAGACGGACCTGATGCGGCCGGTGCCCCTTGGGCCATTCGATGAAGAAGTCCTCGTCGAACGAGATGCCGCCCTCCAGATCCGCGTTCAACTTCACCATCCAGCCCTCGAAGCCGCGGTGATAGAACTGCTGATCGATCGGGCCGTAGAGCGAGTTGGTGAAATATACCCGCCGCCCGTCACGGCTGATCTCGACCATCTGAGGTCCGCCCGTCAGATGCCCGTTTGCCGCCTTGGGATGAGTCGCGCGCGAGACGATCCCGCCGATCCGCACCTTGCCGGTGAGCCGGGGGTTCAACGGGTCGGATACGTCATACTGCTGGAGATCGCCCGTACCCCAGCAGGACACGTAGAGAAATCGGTCGTCCATGGTGAGGTCGATGTCGGTCACGAGCGGCGGCACGGCGCCGAAGCCCTTCAACATGTCGGGCAGGTCGTCCGGGTTGGCGGGCTCGGCCGGGATGGTGATGATCTTTTTGACTGCCCAGTGATCGCCCTCTCGATACCAGGTCCAGATCGATGATGAGAGATCCTTGAGGCTGATCACGCAGTTGACGAACCCATAGGCCTTCGTCGGATTGTGCGCCGGGCGGAGCTCGAACACGAGCTGATGCTCTTCACCAAAGTCGATTGCCTGGAGGTGCTTGCGTTTCAGCAGGTCCCAGAAATGCAGGCGGCGTCCGTAGCGCGAACCGAGCAGGATCTCGGGAACAAGGCCGTTCTCGAAGGTGTCGGGCGTGCCCCACTCACTGGTCACCAGCGTGTCGTATCCCAGATGCCACCAGCCGTCGTAAGCAAGCTGTTGCGGCCCTCGGTCGACTTCCCAGCGCCCGAGCGGTTCGAAGCTCTCGTGATCCATGATGAAGATGCCGCCGGGTGCCTTTCCCTCCGCATTGCCAAGGGCCGTGACATAGATGCCATCCGGCCCGCAATGCACCGTGTGCGGCCGGGTGTAGCCGGTCCGTTCGGCCAGCACCTCAGGCTCGATCACCTTCACAATGGTGGGATTGCGCGGGTCAGGCTTCGTATCGAGAATATGAATGCGCGACGAGCGCAGTCCAGGCACCACGAGGTAGCGGCGCTCTACATGAGGGTGAGGCATGTTGGGGCATAGGCAGGACGAACAGGCATTCCAACCGAAATGGTGCAGTTCGTCACCCGTATTGGGCATGGCCACCGACCCGACGATCCGGGCGTAGGACGGTGAAGCCGGGTCGAGATCGACGACGGCGATGCCGTCGGGCTGCTGCCGGTCCGGGTCGAACATGGCCACGTAGGCCAGGGTCTCGGGCGGGGCTTTTTGGGCCAGGCGCGGGGATGGATAGAAACTGGAATCGGGCTGCCAACGCGTCACGACACCCTCCCTGATCGCCCCCTAGGCCCACGGTAAGTGTCTCTATTCTTGTGCTGACATCCGCATCATATCCGATTGTCCAGCTTATGTCGCGTCTCACCGGCTGGTCCCATCAGATCCTGACTGTCAGGCCCCCTTTAGAACCGATCAAATGGGGATAAATTCTCGCTAGATATGGGGCTTGCCCATGATCGGGTCGGTGTCGGTAGATGACGCTGCGGGTGGGGTCATGATCGCTGCCGTTCCGCCGATTTGGCATGGATCAAACCTAAGCGCTCCGAGCAGGTGTACCAAGGTGCGATCCTCACCGCACGAAGCTTTCTCGTATCCAGGAGGGTCCCTTGTCGCTTCGCCCTCATTTCCATGGCGCTGCCCGCACCGTAACCGGCTCCTGCTGGAGACGGAGACGGGCCGCGTTCTGGTCGACCGCGGCATGTTCCAAGGTTTCGAAGGAGGAGAGTAATCTCAACTCCAATCACTTCCCATTCCGCGCCGCTGGGATCGGTGCTCTCTGCCTCACCCATGCGCATATCGACCACAGCGGCCTTGTGCCGAAGCTCGTGAAGGCCGGCTTCGGTGGCCTGCCTACGCAACGCGCCGGTGGTATCTGACATCATCTCAAGGCTTGGCTCTGACGGGACGAAGCCACGGTTCTCTTCGTAGGCCTCCAGGCGCAGGGCACGCTAGGTGGTATCGGTTGCGCCGGGGGAATCCCGCCGGGCGAAGGAGGGTCGATGATGAGGCGCCTCACGCTCACCTGCCTTGCCCTTGCCTGCACCTCGACGATGCCCGTCGCAAAATCGAGCCGGGCGCAGCGCGGGTTCACGTTTGCGCAGGCGAATTGCTCACAATGCCATGCCCTCGGCCGCGTGGGGGGAGAGCTCCGCTCGGGAGGCGCCAAACAGAAGCGGGTTGCCATACTCAATATCTGTGGGCCCGCAGAGAGGCTGCTGTTAGGCGAGGGGAGCATCCACGGTGCAGATGACGCCGGTCTGCGGGAACTCGATCCGGGTGGTGCCTCCAAGATCTTGAGACAGGCTCCGCTCGATGAGGCGGGAGCCGAACCCACGCCGCGACGGCGGCCGAACGGCAGGGCCTCCGCGCTCCTCCCATCTCAGATGGAGGCGTGGCTCAGACCGGGTTGCCTGCACGCTCCAGGCGATCCTGATCGCTCCCGTTTCATTCGACAGAGCCCCATACTTGACCGCATTGGTGGCCAGCTCCTGCAGAGCCATCGCCAGCGCCAGGGCCGTGCGGGGCGGAACGCGAACCCGTGAGCCTGCCAGGTGCAAACGGTCCTCTCCACGGCTGGAATAGGGGGCGACGGCCTGCTCGACGATATCGTACAGATCCGCCCCCTCCCAATTCTCGCGGGTGAGAACGTCATGGGCGCGCGACAGGGCAAACAGGCGCGCCTCGAGCGCCTCCTTGGCCTGATCCGTACTCTCGGCGTTGCGCAGCGTCTGTGAGGCAACCGACTGGACCGTTGCCAGCGTGTTCTTCACCCGGTGGTTCAGCTCGTTGATGAGCAGGCTCTGGTGCTCTTCCGCGACCCGACGGCCGTGAATGTCGATGGACACCCCGAACCAGCGGACGATCTCACCGGTTCGGAGATCCCGGTAGGGCTCGGCCCGAACGAGGAACCAGCGATATTCACCCTCCTTCGAGCGGATCCGATGCTCGACCTCGAACACACCACCCGTGCGTCTCGCTTCCTCGTAGGCTTGCATCGTTACGGCTTCGTCATCCGCATGCACGAAGTCCAGGGCAGTCTGAGCTGCGGTCGTCGGCCCGTTGACTGCTCCGGTGTAGAGAAACCATTGCCGATTGAAGAACTCAGCATTGCCTTCGGCGTCGGTGATCCAGATGATCTGCGGCACTGCGTCGGCCATCAGCCGCAGCCGCTCCTCGCTCTCACGAAGGCGCTCTTCGGACTCCACCTGTTCCGTGATGTCACCATAGAACACCGCCAGACCGTCGCCGACAGGGTAGGCATGCATGGAGATCCAGCTCACCCGACCGTGAGGCCAGACATAGCGATGCCTCATGTTGACGGGCACCCGGGTTGCCATTGCGCGCCGGAACATCTCGCCCAAGGCCGGATCAGCATCCGGGTGGGCTTCCCAGTGGGTCTTGCCGATCACCTCGTCGCGCGGGCGGCCCTCAAGGCGCAACGCCTCGGCGTTCATGTCGACGATCCGGAAATCCTTGTCGAGAAGCGCCAGACTTTCGCCCATGCCGTCGAGCACGCCACGAAGCCGCGTTTCGCTCTCGCGAAGGGCGGCCTCCGTCTTCACCCGGTCGCTTGTTTCCACCACGACCGCGAGCACGCCTCCAGGCCTGCCGCTCTCATCGATCACAGGGCTATAGTCGAGGTTCATCCAAACCCGCTCGGGGACGCCCTTGCGGTAGAGGGTCAGCTCCTCATCCCGGTAGGAGAGTGTGCCGCCGGCCATGCCGACCCGCATCACATTGGCGTTGAAGTCCGCCACTTCCGCCCAGCCTTCGAGAACCTTCGAACCGAGCAGGCGCGGATGCCGGCCGGCGGCGAACACCGTATAGGCGTCGTTGTAGATCATGATGCCATCGGGCCCCCAGAGAAGCACCATTGGGACGGGCGACCGCAGCATCAGCGCGACCGTGGTCTTCAGGCTTTGCGGCCAGCTGGGAATCGGGCCGAGCGACGTCTCGGACCAGTCATAGCTGCGGATCAAGGCCCCTGTCTCACCTCCATCCTGGAGGAAGTCGAACTGTTGCGGTGTCCTGCTATCCATTGTGCCGCTCCGGGATCCCCGAAGCCTTGCGCTCCCAACGTTGGTGCTGAGAGCGATCAGAGCCTCGGGAGAGATCGGCGCTAACGGTCAGACAACAAGCAAGCTCCATGCCAATGGGAGCGGATGTTGCGTAGTCCGGCCTGAGGCCTACGCGTTGGGGTGACGGCGAGAGCATGGGCTTGAATGATCGCTTCGAATGGAGAGGCTTGCATCCTTTCTAGCGCCTTCTCAGGACACAGCAATGGTGCGTTGCAACATTTAGGCCCCGACCACAATCCACCTTAGTCCGTCCGTCTCTCTGCGGTTGGCAAATTACGGCAAAGCGCCAGGCTTCTCTTTCAGGTGAATTCGCATAACGATATCCTGGTCGTAGTTCCCGAACCCACGACCGAAGATGTTGATGCCGCCAGGGTGCCGAGCCGTATCGTCGATCCCGATTCGAAGGCGAATTCCATGGTGCTTATCGAGTTCCAACTTGTCGAGCGTCACGTCGGATATCTGAACATCGTTGACCGATGTCCCGCTTCGGCTGATCTGCCAGGTGACCAGCTTGCCGTATTGCGAGCCTTCCAGCTTCCACCATTGCGGCGTGTAGAGCCCGCGTTTGTCGCCGAAATCACTCGGCGAGATCCAGCTTCCCACCTTCACATTGTTGATCCAGAGACTGATGTCCGAGGGCCAGTCCAGACTCGTGCCCGGAACTTCGGACGATAGTTCCATGACGAACTCAAGCCTGTCGATCTTGGCGCCAAGAACCTTGCCGTTGTTGGGAAACTTGTACTCGACGAAGCCTCGTCTGAACCAGATCAGCGACGCATTCATGCGGTGTGGGTCGAGGAAGAGGTCGGGCACATCAAGGACGCCGAGAACGCTCTCCGTCGAGCAGAGCCCACACGGAGCGCTCACATCGCAGCTTGTATAAAGCCCGATGGGCATGGAAACCTCGATGTGGTCCTTGCTCTTGAGTGGATCCTGATCGTCAAACCGGATGATGATCTCGTCATAACGGATCGAGCAGATTTTCTGCTGGCCTTTGGACGCCTTGATCGTCTCCGTTTCGATAAGCCCGGCACGCTCGAGAACTTGAACGTGGGTTGCGATCGTGGATTGAGGTAGATCCAGAGCATCGCTGATCTCGTTCACATTCAGTGGCCCTCGTGCCCGCAGAAGCTTGAGGATCCGAATGCGGCCCGGTGAGGCGATCCCCCGCAATGTCTCAGAGCTCTCCTCGGCGACCAGGGTCAGGAATTTTCGTTTGAATGCCGACATGCGGTCGCTCAGCTCAAGGGTTATAGACGGCGTTCCGCCCTCTCAGTGAGCCTCATATGTATCGAAAGTTTCGATATGTATCAATGCTACTGTTGACCGATGCCAGAAACTCGGGGCTAACTAAGAAAAAAGATAATAATCAAACCTGGAGGAGCGCCAATGCGAATTCTGCGCATGCTTACCGTTGCCACTGGTCTGGCCCTGGCAGCGACCACCGCACTGTCCCAAACCAACGTCCCGGGTGTACCGCGAAACGAGACGATCATCCTCGAGAATCCCGAGGGGACGATCAAGAACCCTGGATGGTTTAACATCTGGACCATCAATGCCGGCGGGCAATACACCGGACTGCATCAACTCGCGCTTGATACGCTCTGGTACATCGATCCCGAGCGGGGGCTGGACGGGGTCTGGGAGAATTCCCTTGCCGCCGAGAAGCCGATCTACAATGCAGATTTCACCGAGATGACGGTCAAGCTGCGTCCGGGAATCTACTGGAGCGACGGCGTAGAGTTCACGGCCGACGATCTCATCTACACGGTCGAGACCCAAATCAAGAATCCCGGCATGCGCTGGAGTGCTCTGCTGGGGCTGAATGTCGAGAGCGTGTCGTCGCCCGAGCCGTGGACGGTTCGGTTCAAGCTGAAGAAGCCGAACTCGCGATTCCACTCGCTCTTCACTGTCAGGTTCAATGCAATCTGGATGATGCCGAAGCATGTCTTCGAGAAGGCGGCCGATCCCCAGAGGTTCGATTTCAATCCACCGGTTTCACTCGGCGCCTATAAGCTTCACAGCTTCGACCCCGATGGGAAATGGTACATCTGGCAGAAGCGCGACGACTGGCAGCGCACCACGCTCGGTCGTTACGGCGAGCCTGGGCCGAAATATGCGGCCTATATCGATCCGGGTCCTCCTGACAAACGCGTGATCGCTCAGCTCAACCATAACCTGGACGTCGTGCATGACATCGCGCCCGAGGGCATGTTCACCCTGACCAAGCAGTCACCAAGCCTCAAGACGTGGTTCCCGAACTTCCCGTTCGCCCACCCTGACCCGACCCTTCCGTCCGTGATCTTCAACATGCAGAACCCTGCGTTCCAGAACAAGGACGTGCGGTGGGCTCTGGCTCTCCTGATCGATATCAAGGCAGTCTCGATGGCGTCCTATCGCGGAGCGGCAACGCTTTCCCCGATCGGAATTCCGCCGACCGGAACTCATCCGGACGATTACCACATCCCGCTCCAGGAGTGGCTTGCGTCGTACGAGATCGACACGGGCAAAAGCAAGGTCAAGCCGTACGATCCGAACATCGGGAACCAAATCGCCGATATGCTGCGTCCCACGATGAAGGAGCAGATCCCGACCGATCCTGCGGAGATCAGAAAAGCCTTCGGCTACGGCTGGTGGAAGCCGAACCCGCAGGCGGCCACCGAGCTCCTCGAAAAGGCCGGTTACACGAAACGCGGCAATGCCTGGTACACGCCCGATGGCAAGCCGTTCTCCATCAAGCTCATGGTCGAGGGCGATTCCCGCCCGATCCTGACCCGAGCCGGGACCATGATCGTGCAGCAGTGGCGTCAATTCGGCATCGATGCGAAGACGGAGGTCGCCCAGGGCACCACGATGCTCGACCGACGTATCGCCGGCGACTTCGAGACGCTGATTTCCTGGAGCGTCGAAACCTACGGCGGCCATCCTGACCTGTCGTTTTTCCTCGATAGCTGGCACTCCCAGTTCGTCGCAGCGCCGGGCAAGACGCAATCTCCTCGCAACTGGCAGCGCTGGAGCAATCCGGACCTCGACAAGATCATCGAGGAGGTGCGCCGGATCTCCTTCGACGACAAGAGGACGGTCGAACTCGGCCGCGATTACGCGAAGCTCATCGTTCGCGAGATGCCGATCATTCCGCTGATGGCCTACAATGTCTTCACGGCCATGGATGAGACCTACTGGACGGGATATCCGACGGCAGAGAATCCCTATGCCAACCCCGTGCCGAACTGGGGCAACTCCCGCTCGATGATGGTGAGGCTGAAGCCCAAGCAGCAGTAGCGCTCCGACATCTCCTTCATCCATGAAGACAAGGAGCGGTTCATGAAGGCTTACCTGGCCTATCTGTCCAAGCGGCTCGTGCAGTTCGCGGTCGTCGTCTTCGTCGGGATCAACATCACCTACCTGGTGACCCATATGACCCCGATCAATCCGGTCGAGCAGTCGATCTCGGCCGCGACGTCCTACGGGGCAACCAGTCCGGAAGCCATCGAGATGATGCGGCAGTCCCTGCGTCAGCTCTATGGTCTCGAGGGCACGCCCTGGGAGCAGTACGTCAGCTTCTGGAAGCGGGTTCTGGTCGGCGACTTCGGGCCCTCCTTGTCGGCCTTCCCAACTCCGGTCTCGCAGCTCATCCTGCGGGCCCTTCCCTGGACTGTCGGGCTCCTGCTGGTCTCGACGCTCCTGACCTGGTTTCTCGGCAACTTGCTTGGCGGCCTCGCGGGATACTATCGGAACAGCCGCATCCTTCGGGCATTCGGCGTCCTCAGCATGGGGCTTCACCCCATCCCGTACTACGTGGTCGCCTTTGTTCTTCTCATCATCTTCGGCTTCCTCTGGCCGGTTCTGCCGATCAGCGGAGGCGCCACGATGGCGTCAGACCGGTCCAATACCTTGGCATTTGCCCTTGATGTCGCCGTGCACTCGATCCTGCCCGTCCTCTCGCTGATGGCCGTCGGCATCGGAGGCTGGTTCATGGGCATGCGCTCGCTCGTGTCCAACATTGTGACAGAAGATTACGTGGTTTACGCTGAACTGGCCGGCGTCAAGCGCAGCAAGATCATGCGGTCCTATGTGATGCGCAATGCGCTTGGCCCTCAGGTCACGGGTTTGGCCTTGCAGCTTGGTGCGATCTTCAACGGTGCGATCATCACCGAGCAGGTCTTCGGTTACCCGGGCGTCGGATCGCTCCTGATCAGCGCGGTGCATTCCGGTGACTACAGCTTGGTTCTCGGCATTACCACCGTTTCGATCGTGGCCGTCTCCGCGGCTGTTCTTCTGATCGATCTTCTCTATCCGTTGATCGACCCGCGCGTGGAGGCACGCTGATGAACACGCTGAGAATCCTGCGCGACCTCCTGCGCTACAACGCCGAGTTCGCCATCGGACTGTTCCTGGTGCTCATCGTGGCGGCCATTGCGCTCTGCTCCTTCTTCTCGCCCTATCCGCCGATGGACGTCTATGTCGTGCCGCCCGACGTGCCGCCGTCCTGGGAGCATCCGCTAGGAACGACCTCGCGGGGTCAGGACGTGTTCTGGCAGCTCACCTTCGCAATCCGGAACACGCTTCTGTTCGGCATCGTGGTGGCGTTTCTCAGCCGGATCATATCCCTCGCGGTCGGACTCATCTCAGGGTACAAGGGCGGTTGGGTGGATCGGATCCTGATGTCGATCAACGATACGTTCGTCGTCGTGCCGCTCTTTCCCATCCTGGTTCTGTTCTACTTCATCATGCGGGATCAGATGACATGGGCGATGCTGGCGATCATCACGGCGTTGCTGGGATGGGCCTACGATGCGCGGCTGATCCGGTCCGTCGCGATGAGCCTGCGGACCCGCGAGTTCACCCGCCAGGCCGTGTTCTCCGGCATGAGTACAGGCAAGATCGTTCTCCAGGAACACCTGCCGTTCGTCCTGCCGATCGTGTTCTCGACGACCATGAACAATATCAACTGGTCGATCGGCATCGAGGTGACGCTGTCGGTTCTGGGTTTCACGGACATCAACACTCCCACCATCGGCGGTATGATCTATTGGGCGAACCAGCACACTGCCTTGGTTTCCGGAATTTGGTGGTGGGTCACGTTCCCGGTCCTTCTCGTGATCATGCTGTTCATCGGGCTGTTCCTGCTGGCCATATCAATGAACGAGTATATCGATCCCCGCAGCCGCCTAAGCCGTCTTGGAGGGCAGGCATGATCGCAGAACTTCGAGCGATTTCTTCGCCCAACGAACTGAGTACGCCGCAGACCGTGCCGCTGCTCACGGTCGACCGGCTGAAGGCTTATTACAAGGTGAAGCTGTTCGGGGTCGATCGTGAAGTCCGTGCGGTCGATGACATCAGCCTGATGATCAACCGCAACGAGATCTACGGTCTGGCCGGCGAGTCGAGTTCCGGCAAGAGCTCTCTCATCAAGACCATCGCGGGGGCAATCCGCCCCCCGCTCAGGGTGGTCGAAGGCTCGGTGCGCTTCGCGTTCAGCGACGGGGAACGGGACATCTACAAGCTTTCGCCGCAGGAACTGTCGGCAATTCGCTGGAGCCGCCTGTCCTATATCATGCAGGGGTCTATGAGCGTGCTGAATCCGGTGCGGCGGATCAGGCACGCCTTCGAAGACTTCGCGCTGCCGCACGTGAGCGCGAAGGGCGCGGACTTTACCCGTCTCGTGGAGCAGCACCTGAGCCGACTCCACCTTGATCCCGCGGTTCTCCAGGCCTATCCGCACGAACTGTCCGGCGGCATGCGGCAGAGGGTGACCATTGCCCTCGCGACGGTCTGCAATCCCGAGTTCATCATCGCCGACGAGCCGACGACGGCTCTGGACGTGATCGTGCAGAAAGGCGTCCTCTCCATGATACGGGAGATCCAGCAGGAATTCGGATCTTCTGTCCTGTTCGTGACCCACGATATGGCGGTTCACGCCAACCTGACCGACCGCCTCGGCATCATGTACGCGGGCCGGTTGGTCGAGGAGGGTCGTACCAGGGACGTATTCAAGAAACCGCTGCACCCGTACACGGCGCATCTGATCTCCAGCCTGCCGCGCATCGGGGACGAGGCGCCGAAAAAGGCTCTCGAAGGTTCTCCTCCGAGTTTGGCCGACCCTCCGCCGGGGTGCCGCTTCCACCCCCGCTGCCCCCTCGCCATCGAGGTCTGCCGCCGCGAGGCTCCACCCATGGTCGAAATCCTGCCCGGGCATCGGACGGCCTGCCACGTTGCTCAAGCCGACCCTGCCAGGGTCCGGACGGTCGCATAAGGAGGCGAGCGCATGAGGCCGAACCTTCTGGACGTCGAGCACGTCAACAAGATCTTCACACGAGGTGGCTTCGTGTCGCGGAGGGTGAACCATGCCGTGCACGATGTCAGCTTTTCGCTCACGGCAGACAAGCCTGAGGTGTTCACCATCATCGGTGAATCGGGCAGCGGCAAGACGACCCTCGCAGGCATGATCCTGAACAGCATTGCTCCCACCACGGGACGAATCCGCTTCCAAGGGCGGGATCTTCGCGACCTCCGCAGCCGGAGCGCACGGCTCGACTTCATGAGTCATGTGCAGGCAATCTTCCAGAACCCGTTCGATGCGTTCAATCCATTGAAGCGCGTCGATCGCTATCTGTTCAGTGCGGCGCAGCGATTCACGGAGTGCCGGACGCCCACGGCATCGGCCGAGCGAGCGGACGAGGCGCTGCACAAAGTCGGCCTGTCGCTTGCCGAGGTCCAGGGGCGTTACCCGCACGAGATGTCGGGCGGCCAACTCCAGCGTGTTGCCATCGCTCGTGCGCTCGTGTCCAACCCGTCCCTCATCGTCGCTGACGAACCGGTCTCGATGATCGACGCGTCGCTGCGCATGACGGTGATCAACCTGTTCAAGAAGCTCCGCGACGAGTTCGGAGTGTCGATCATCTACATCACGCATGATCTCGCCACGGCCTATTACATCAGCGACCGCTTGATCATCATGCAGAAGGGCCGGGTGGTGGAGGGCGGCGATGCCCGGACCGTGCTGGCAGCCCCGCAGCATCCTTATTCGATCAAGCTTCGCCAGGCAGTTCTGTCGGTCGATGACGCTTGGCGGGACGACAGGTTCACGGGTGGCGTGCCTGCCGTCGCAACCTGACCCATTCCCACTCTCAACGATGGCTCACGGCAGTGAGCTTGCAGCCTCCTCACTGATCGGAGTCTCTCCATGAAAGAAGCCAAAGTCACCATCGACCGCGATTTCTCCATTGCGGAAACGGATCCCCGTCTCTTCGGCGCATTCGTCGAGCATCTGGGGCGGTGCGTCTACGGGGGAATCTACGAGCCCGGGCATCCGACCGCTGACGAGCGCGGGTTCCGGCAGGACGTGCTCGAACTCGTCCGTGAGCTTGCCCCGACCATCATCCGCTATCCCGGTGGAAATTTCGTTTCAGGATACAACTGGGAAGATGGGGTCGGCCCGGTGGAGAACCGCCCGCGCAGGCTCGATCTCGCCTGGATGTCCACCGAGCCGAACACGTTCGGGACCAACGAGTTCATGGACTGGTGTCAGGCAGCCGGCGTCGAGCCCATGATGGCGGTGAATCTCGGCACCCGCGGCCCCGATGATGCTCGCCGCCTTCTGGAGTACTGCAACTTTCCTGGCGGGACGGAACTGTCGGATCTGCGCCGTGCCCATGGCTGGGAGAAGCCGCACAACGTGAAATTCTGGTGCCTGGGCAACGAGATGGACGGCCCATGGCAGATGGAGACCAAGACCGCATGGGAATATGGGCGAATTGCCGCCGAGGCGGCCAAGCTCATGAAATGGATCGATCCAACGATCGAACTGGCGGCCTGCGGCTCCTCTTCGCGCAACATGCCGACCTTCGGAAGTTGGGAGGACACAGTGCTCGACCACTCGTTCGAGCACGTCGAGTACATCTCCCTGCACACGTACCTGAACAACTATGCGGATGATACTGCAGCCTTTCTCGCAAGTCCGGATCTGATGGACAGCTTCATCGAAGAGGTCGTGGCGATTGCCGACGCGGTCGCCGCCCGTCGTCGTTCACCCAAGCGCATCATGCTGAGTTTCGACGAATGGAACGTCTGGTATCGTACTCGGCGCAAGAATGAGGGGCGGGTGAAGCTCGGATGGCCGGTCGCGCCACAGATCCTCGAGGAAATCTACAACATGCAGGATGCACTTGCCTTCGGGGGAGCCTGCATATCGCTTCTCAACCATGCGGACCGGGTCAAGTCGGCCTGCCTCGCGCAGCTGGTGAACGCCATCGCGCCCATCATGACGGAGACCGGCGGGCCTGCCTGGCGGCAGACGATCTTCTATCCGTTCAAGGACATGAGCACTTTCGGCCGCGGCACCGTGCTGCAAACGAAGGTGAGCTCGCCCACCTACGAGACGACCTACTACGATCCGCGCGGCACGTCCGACCTCCGGTTCCCGATCTCGGCAGTGCCGTATCTCAAGGTGTCGGTCGTGCACAATCACGAGGACGATTGCGTCACCATCTTTGCGCTCAACCGAAGCCTCGACGCGAGCCTGTCGGTGGAAGCCCTCGTCCGCGGCTTTGACGGCTTGACGGTCAAGGAGGCACATCAAATGCGCAATGACGATCTGATGGCCGTCAACACGAAGGATGCGCCGGATACGATCGCGCCGACTCCGCTCGAGGGGGGCGAGATCTGGGACGAGACGGTGAAGGTCAAGCTCGCGCCGGCTTCCTGGAACGTCATCCGGCTGGGTGTTCAGAAACAATAGGCGCCGGAACAAGGCTGACGCGGCGGGATCGGAAATCGGACCCGCCGCAGCGTCTGCCTGTCCCGTCTCCAAAGGGCCCCGGTCCGCTGCACTCTATTCGCCGTAAACCTCAACGCTTCCGAGCCCGCCGATGTCGAAGCGGAAAGTGAAGGGGCCGCTTGGGAAACGCGTCGTGACGATGCTGCCGGTCATGACGATGTCGCCCTTTCGCAGGGTGCGGCCCGAGGCCGCGAGGTGGTTTGCCAACCATGCCAGGGGTATGAAGGGATGTCCGAGCGCATCCGCCCCGTGTCCGCGTCCGATCTCCTCCCCGTCCTGATAGGCAATCCCTTCCATCTCATCCAGGCGGGCGGGAGGTGGCACAAAGTCTCCCAGTACGACGCCCGCATTCCAGGAATTGTCGGCGACGAGCGTGTTGATATCGAGAACGCTGTAGTCGGCATGGCGATCATCGACAAGTTCGATCGCCGCAGCAACAGCATCGATCGCGTCGCCAGCCTGCTCGGGGGTGACCGGACTGTCGGCTGGAACCAGATCCCGGCCGAGGCGGCAGCAGATCTCGAATTCCAATCCGAGGTGGTTATAGTCCGCCAACGATAGGCGGATGCCGCTCCTCGCGACCTTTCTGCCGAAGATCGTGCCGCTGATCGGCTGATCGATGCCGCACATGTCTTGCATGCGTTTGGAGGTCAGGCCGATCTTGTAGCCGGCCTGGGTATCGTCCGCGATGATCGATGCCACATAGGCATCCTGCACGCGATAGGCATCCGAAAGACCCCTGATCCCCTGGAGTTGGTGGAATTTCACTCCGTTTCGGTGTTCGGCAGCCAGCTGTTCGGCCATCGTGCTCGGTGAAATGATCAAATCGAGGCTCTCGGGTCGGGTTGGTTGCGGACGGCAGGGCTTTATGGCGCGCTGACAGAGTATCGGTTTCGAGTCCTGCTGCAACAGGCATTTGTGGAAAGACGCTATACCCGGCTGTCCAAGATGGATCTCACGCGACCAAGCGCCCGCGTGAGAATGCTGATCGAATCCAGCACCCTTGCCGGCCCCCTTGTCGGGCGACAAGGCAGGCTCCATAAGGAGCCTTCATTCCACCGAAACGTTGGCGCTCCGGATCACCTCGCCCCATTTGGCGACGTCCGCGGCATGAATCTCGCGCAAGGCCTGCGGCGAGCGCTGGGTGTCCGGCGGGGGTTCGGCTCCCAGCTGCAGGAACCTTTCGCGCGATGCCGGGTCGGTAATGGCCTTGATCAGGGCGGAGTTCAGCTTTTCGATGACCTCGGGCGGTGTACCTTTCGGCGCGAACAGGGCATTCCAGACCACCATGTCGATGCCGCTCATGCCAGCCTCGCTTGCTGTGGGCACATCCGGCAGGACCGGCGATCGGGTCGGGGCCAGCACCGCAAGCGGCTTGACCGTCTTGGCCTGGACCTGTGACATCAGGCTTGTCACCTGGTCACAGAGGTAGCCGACCTGACCAGACACGACGTCCTGCAACGCTGGTCCCGTGCCGCGATAGGGAACGAGCGTGACCGAGGCGCCGACACGATTGTTCAACAGCAGGCAGGCGAGATGGGACGTCGAGCCGACCCCGGCATTTCCATTGGTCAGCGCACCGGCGTTCGCTTTCACGTGATCGGCGAATTCCGAGAGCTTTGTCGCAGGAATGGCGTTGTTGGTGACGAGCATGATCGGCGCGGAGGCGGCAATGCCGATCGGTTCGAAATCGGAGAGCGGATTGAAGGCGAGCTTCGGATAGAGAGCCGGCGAGAAGCTCATCGTGCTCATCGGCCCCACCAGGATGGTATGGCCGTCCGGCACGGCCTTGGCGACACGGCCCGCTCCGATCGTTCCTGCCACGCCCGCGACATTCTCGATCACCACCTGCTGCCCAAGCGTGCGCGACATATGCTCGGCCACGATACGGCCGACGATGTCCGTCGGCCCTCCCGGAGCGAAGGGAACGATCATCGTGATGTAGCGGCTGGGAAAGGCCTGCTGCGCGAGTGCCTGCGCGGTACCCAGAGTCAGCAACGCGGCGGCCGATAGAGCAACTTTCCACTTGGACACGATTCCCTCCGATAGCATGGGTATTTTTTCTGAAGGCTAGCGGTGGGATGCGGACCGGTCAATTGAATATCCCGAATTCGCAATGTCGTTTCATTCGATGCATCTCTGTCCGACTGCATACGAGGCCACGACAGGAGCGGCGTTTACACAGCTCTAACGTCGACGTCGCGTAATCCGCAAAATCCCATCGGTCGTGTGCAACCAGTTGCGAACGCGCGGCCCGTTCCGCGACGCTCCTCAGCGAAGTCTCACAGTCTCGGGTTCGAAGCATATCGGCACGGCCAGGAGCGCTCGAAATTTTCTGTACCCAGCCTGCCCAGGCATGAAGGCGTGCAGGAAAAGCCACGGATCTCCATCCGGTCCCTGTGTAAGCGAGGGATGGCCAGGGCCCACCCACTCTTGCGTCGAGCGCAGCAACGGACGCTCCATCTTGCGATAGTGGCCCAGCGGGGAGGAGGCAACAGCGACACCCGTTCCATATTCCGGGGTCGAGAAGTCGTTGCCGGAATAGAACATGTAGAACCGATCTCCGTGCTCTTCGACCCAAATACCCTCGATGAGGTGAGCTTCCCAATCACGATCATTCTCGAGTGCGACCACCCTGTCGCCGGTGAGGCAGCGGGTCTCCGGATCGAATTCCTGCGCGTAGATGAGTGTACGCAGGGCGGTGAGAATAGCCTCGACGGCCTGCCGCGTCTGGTCCGGATGCCGGCCGTCCGGCAGCGATTGAAGTCGTTGCCGGAATCCCGTGAAGTCCGACACGACGGCCTCGATCAGGACCTGCTGTGCAAGAAAACGCTCCATGGGTTCGAGCGTGCGCACCCAGGGCCAGAGCATTGACGCAAGCGAGGCCGCACGGCGATCCTCGGGCAAGGGAAAAAGCCGCTCCACCATATCCGCGCGGCAATGCAGGAATTCGCTCAGCAAGCTTGGCCAGACGTCGTTGGTGTCTTCCTTCCAGAACAGGATTGTCCGCCCCATTCTGTCGACCAGGAAATGAGGATCGATCACGCCGCCGCTGACGAGAGGGGCAGGGTCGCTCTCATACGGCCCCTCCGGGCGCGACGAGCGGGCTAATCCGATCGCCAGGGAACCGCCGTGCTCGCGCGCGGTGAAACACAAGAAGAACTGGTCGCCGACCATGTGCATTTCGTGGGCCCAGAAATCGCTGACGTTCAGCCCATCCTCCGCCCAGGATGGCTTTCTCCCGCTTGGAAAGGCAAAGCCGGACAGCTCCCAGTGATCGAGTGTCCGGGAGCGAAGTATGGGAAAAGAGTTCGGAGCGTCGTTGGACGTTACGAACAGATAGTACCAATCGCCGTCGCCGGTGCGTGCAGCCGGGACTTTGGTGACGGCAGGATCGCCGTACCCGTACCAGATCTCCGGCGCGATATTGCGGTCGAGCAACACCCGGTAAGGCAACACGTGGGAAGACACCTCTCCGTCGCTCCGATTGCGGGGGAGGCGTGAGCCGAAGGTGTTCGCAATCCATTCGAACAGGTCGAGGTAGTGGTCCTGCTCGCGACCGACGATATCGTGCCGTTGCGTTGTCATCGATCCCGTCACGGGGTCCTGCCCCGTCAGCTCGAAGGTTCGAACTTCGGCGCTGGCCGAGATCCGAGCCTCGAAGGGAAACGGAGCGTCGGCAGGCGCCTTGAGCCTCACATCCCGATCGCTGCTCCCGGATTCCCTGCTGTCCATGGCGTACTCCCGTCCGGTGCGCTCGAGGAACCTCATTTCACCCGGTCATGGCTTAACCGGATTCCCTTGGCTTCTTCCGCTAACGCTGACCCTGCGCGCTTTGCTCAACTCGCGGCCATGTCACAATCCGACGCACCGCTGTAGCACGCTGGCGCAGTGACCTGCGATGCACGAAATTTCTCAGCGTCGTCCCCGGATCCGGCCGTATTCAATCGTCCCGCGCACCATCGTCCGCAGCGCTCGGCCCGGAAAACTTTAGGGTACGTGTTTGAACAGGGCAGCTCTGACCAGACGGTCAGGGCCAAGATCATCGTCGCCGTCGAGCGCCAGGAGCTCTGCCAAGCGCGTTCGGGCGCGGCTCACCCGGCTCTTGATGGTGCCGATATTGACCCCGCAGATCTGGGCCGCTTCCTCATATGATACTCCCTCAGCCGAGACGAGCAGAAGCGCTTCGCGTTGCTCGACAGAGAGCTTCGTCAGGGCGACCTGCAGGTCCCGGAAGTCGAGGTGCGGACCTTGCTCGGGCATGACAGCCAGTTGCTGCGCCATGGCTCCGTCCGGATCCTCCACCTCCCGGCGACGCCTGCGATAGTCGGTATGAAACTGATTTCGCAGGATGGTGAACAGCCAAGCCTGCATGCTCGTGCCGGGCTGGAACTTATCGAGGTTCTCGAGTCCCCGCAGGAGAGCGACTTGAACGAGGTCATCCGCGCGCTCGATGCTGCCAGACAAGGAAATGGCGAAGGCGCGCAGGTGAGGGATCGCGGCCAACATTGCTTGATGGACGGAATTCTCATTCGCCATCAGTTTGCTTTACCCCCTGATCCAGTTGCGCAAGGAGCTGGACGAACCGGTCGGGAACGGGCTCGCTCATCAGGTGAGAGTACAGGGCCTGAAGCTGCTCTCCCAAATGAGAGGCAACATGAGGCGGCAGGGTCGGTTCGGCTTCCAGAGCATTCTCACCGTCGAAGATCTCCTCGATGGCATTCGGCTCGATCAGGGCTGCGCCGTTCTTGGGATTGCTCGCAACCACTCTCGCCTCCACACCGCTACATCAATCCTGGAATGTTCTCACAGAGAACTTTATCGCCATTAGTGCAGCATCAAAGCTTTGCCATTCACTTATGATAGTGTCGGCACGAAGAGCCGGATCGTTCACGTTCGGTTGGTGAGGCCTGTGCCGAAGTCTTGTTTCAAGTCTCGTCGGGACGAGCCGACGGGCGCGGATAATTCGCCCAGTGACAGAGCCTCTGCCAGCGACCTTCAGGGGTGCCGGAAGGAGAGGGCGGGGCAGAGCGACCAGGCGGCACCTTGGCCACGTCGACTGCGAGGCGGATTCTCTCAGCTCTCCCGCCAGAATTTGGCTGAATGCGCCGCATCAGGGCTCGGTTCACGGCGCGATCTCCTGCCTGGTGGCCGCAGCGGCATCGAGGAGTTCTGTCCAGAAGCCGCAAGCCCGACGCCGGAGCTTTTGTAGTCATGATCCTAGGGTAATACCTGATAGACCACTGCAGCCGCTTGATGGTAGTTTGGGTCTTGGTACGACCCACATTGTTGGCGCTACAGGAGTGGATCCCATGGCTGAACTGGTGGTCGTCGGGTTCGACAACCCGAATGATGCTGATCGTGTCCTGACCGAACTGACACGACTGCAAAAGGAATACCTCATCGACCTGGAAGATGCCGTCGTGGCCATCCGTGGGGCGGATGGCGCCGTCCGTGTTAAGCAGAGCGTCAACCTCGTCAGACTCGGAGCGACGTCCGGAGGTCTCTCCGGTGCGATGTGGGGCAGCCTCATCGGATTGCTGTTCCTCAATCCCCTTGCCGGACTTGCGATCGGAGGCGCCGTGGGAGCAGGGTCCGGTGCGTTGTCCGGAAGCATGATCGACTACGGCATCAACGACGACTTCATCAAATCCATCGGTGCGACCCTGAAGCCCGATTCATCCGCCTTGTTCCTTCTCATTCGAAAGTCACAGCCCGAGAAGGTTCTGGCCGAACTCTCCGGTTTCAACGGGCGCGTCATCCGATCCTCGCTTTCGCCGGAGCAGGAATCGAAACTGCAGGCCGCCCTGTCGAAGGTGCATGCGCCAAGTCCAAGCGAAGGGGTTGCAGCGGCGGGCTCGGTTCCAGCGCAGGCGCTCTGAGAGTTTCGATGAAGGCATTGGGAATGATGCCTGTCCGTTCTCGGGCTATGCGGCCTACCTCGCATCGAGTGCGTTCAACCGACCGTTCGACAGCACCCGCGTCATGAGGCAGGAGGATAGGATGGCGATATCGCTGGACGCCGCGGCGGAAGTGTTCCGTGAAGCGATGCGGCATTCCGTCAAGCGCTATGCGCTGTGGTACTTGGCGGAGGGATCGCTCTTGATCGTCGCGGGCGTCCTGGCGATCGTCTACCCTGTGTTCTCGTCGACCGCAGTCATCGTTCTCCTCGGCTGGCTTCTGGTGATCAGTGGCTTGCTGCAGACGCTCAGTCTCATCAGCGCGCGCCACGTGCCGCATTTCTGGCTGCAGCTGATCTCCATCGGGCTTGCCATGCTGATCGGCTTTCTGTTCCTGCGCGACCCGGCTCAAGGACTGACGACAATCTCGCTCCTCCTCATCGTTTTCTTCATGATGGAGGGTATTTCCAAAGTCGTCTTCGCGTTGACGATCCGTCCCTTCCCCAATTGGGGCTGGGTTCTGGCCAGTGGTGTCGTGGGCATCGCGCTTTCGTTGATCCTGTGGGCCAATCTGCCGGTGACGTCCGTCTGGCTCTTAGGCGTTCTGCTCGGCATGAATCTGATCAGCATCGGTTCGGCCATTGCCTATCTGGCCTGGCAGGTGCGGGTCAGCTGATCCGGCTCGTCAGAACCGCCAGATCAGCGGCACGACGAAGACCGCGATGACGAAAAACCACACGAGAAGGGGTAATCCCAGCTTCCAGTAATCACCGAAAACATAGCCTCCCGGCCCCATGACCATCAGGTTGGTCGGCGTCGCGATGGGGGTCAGGAAAGCCCCTGCCGCCGCAACCGCGGTGCTCATCAGAACGGGGCGGGGCGAGATGCCCATGCTGGTCGCGGCCGCGGCCCCGATGGGAATGACGATCAGGGCGGTGGCGGTGTTGCTGATCAACTGGCCCATGATGGCGGTGAGCACGAAGAGGCCGGCGAGCAGCGCGTAGGGACCGGCATCGCCGACGAGACGGACCAGTCCCTCGGCCATGAGCCCGGCCGCTCCCGTCTCGACCATCGCGGTGGACAGCGGCATCAACGCGCCGACCAGGATCACGGTCGTCCAGTCGATGGACCGGAAAGACTGATCGACGGTGAGGATCCGTGACAGGACGATGGTCCCGGCCGCAAGCAGGCCTGCGACGGCGGGCGGCACGAGGCTGGTCGCGAGCAGGACCACCATCGCAACCAGGACGGCGATCGCCTGGTAGGCTCCCGGTCCGAGAGGCACCGCCTGACGCCGGATCAACTCGGGCGAGTTCACCACCAGCACGTCCGGATCGCTGAGGTGAACATCGAGCGCCTTCCAGGTTCCTTGGAGCAGCATGGTGTCGCCCGCCTGCAGGGCGACGTCGCGGCGGCCGGAGTTCGGATTGCCAGTGCCGGTCTCAGCTCCGGCCCGTTGCACCGCAAGCACGATGAGGTCACCGCTGTCGGTGACCATGCCGGGGAACACGATCTGCCCGATGAGGCCAGAGCGCGGTGGGATCACCACCTCGGCTAGGCCTGACCGGCGGTTGAACAGCGTTTCCTCACCTTGCCCCGACGCACCGTCCTCGCGGAACGCGAGGTGCATCCGCCTGGCGAGCGATGCCGCCGCCTCGGCCGTCCCGCGCACGAGCATGTGGTCGCCTTCCCCCACGGGCCGGCGCAGCGGGGCGGCGCTCTCGCCCTCATGCACGGCGACGAGTTGCAGGCCGGGGAAGGTCGAGAGATCGACCTGTGACGGAGACAGGCCGACATAGGACGAGGTGGCGCGCACGCGCATCCGGAAGACGCCGTCGGCGAGGCCGTACTGCTCCACCAGGGTCCTGGCATGGTGACTGAGGTCGGCTGGCATCTTGGCGCCGTTGCGCTGCGGCAGGAGCCGTTCGCCGAAGAGGATGATGATGGCCATGGTGCCAAGGAGAAGGGGGGCACCCACGAGGGCGAATTCGAGGAAGGCGAACCCACCGACCCCGGCGTCGAGCCCAGCCTCCGAGACGAGGACGTTCACCGGCGTTCCGGTGAGTGCGAGCATCGATCCCGCGTGGGCCGAGAAGACAAGGGGCATCAGCAGTTGGGAGGACTTCCTCCTGAGGCGCATGGCCATGACCACGATGACCGGAAGCAGGGCGGCAACGGCACCGTTGACGCTGATCATGGCCGTGAGCAGGGCTACGAGGCTCATCGTGAGGAGCAGCAGACGGGTCCGGCTCTCCTGTCCCGCTCCCTGGATCAGGAGCTGACCAGCCCAAGCGGTCACGCCGGTTGCCTCAAGAGCTGCACTGACCACGAAGAGACAGGTGATGAAGATGACGGCAGGGTCGCCGAAACCGCCGAGCGCCTGCTCCAGCGTCAGAACCTGCGTGGCCCACAGAGCCAATGCGGTCGCCATCGCGACGACAACGACCGGCAGCCTGTTCCAGACGAACAGGACGACGGCCGCCGCGATGATGACGGCGATGTAAGTGATCGGGCTCAATCGCTCACTCGTCCTCGATCGTGGCCAAGAGCAGCGCCAAGCGGCAGCCGGTCGCGAATTCCGGCAGGTTCACGTATTCCTTGATCGTGTGGATCTCCGCCTGTCCGGCCCCGATGGTGACGGTCGGGACACCATGCTTGTCGAGCCAGTTGGCATCAAGGCCGCCGTTCGAGAACACGTAATTGGGTGTGAGGCCGAGCATGGTCATCGCCCGGGTCGCGCGGCGTACGACGGGTGCAGTCTCATCCAGGTTGAAGGGTGGATAGGATGGTGTCTGGGTGAAGGTCATTTCGGCCATTTCGCCTTGATCGTCCTTCACCGCTTCCCGACCTCTCCGGAAAGCCCCTTCAAAGCCCTGCGCGATCGCCGTCGCAAACGCGGAGGTTGGGCTCCGCGCCTCTCCCTTGATGAACGCATAGTCGGTGACCACGTTCGTTGCGTCCCCGGCGGCCTTGCCGTCCTTTCCGCCGAAGATGCCGACATTGCTGGTGCCCTTGCCGTCGGCCTTCACCACCTTGCCGAACCAGCCCTCCCGCTGCGCCTCGGCAAGCCCGATGGCGCCGACCAGCGACGCCGAGATGCCCTTCTCGGGCGCCACGCCCGCATGCGAGGCCTTGCCGATGATCTCGACCTCCCAGTTTTCCTGCCCGACCGCCCCGATGATCAGATCGTTCGGATCCTGGCCGTCCACATTGATGCACATGACGGCCCCGCCGAGATCAACCGGGTCGAGCTCGCGCGCGCCGTGAAGGCCGCTTTCCTCACGCACCGTGAAGAGCAGCGTGATCGGCGGGTGCGGCAGGTTGTGCTTCAGCAGCGTCTCTGCGAGCACGACGAGGATGGCGCAGCCCGTACGATTGTCTCCGCCGAGGGCCGTCGTGCCGTCCGAGACGATACGGTCGCCCTCCCGTCTAGGCTTGGCGCCGGCGCAAAGCGGCACCGTGTCGAGATGGGTCGCGAACAGCAGCCGCGGCCCGGGCCGGGTTCCGGGTAGATCGACGATCAGGTTTCCCGTTTCCGTCGGGACGGGAATGCGCTTGTGCGCGGTATCGAAGCGGATCGCGGAGGCCGGAACGCCCGCCTTCCTGAGGGCGTCGGAAACGGCCGCAGCGATCCGGGCTTCGCTCCCCGTGACGCCTTCGACGGAGAGAAACCGCATCAGGTGATCCTCGGCGGCGGCGACATCGAGGGGTGGCGCAAAGCTGTCCATCGTTCGATCCAATGTTTGCGGTTGCCTGATAGGTTCACAATCCCCACGGAAGCCCGAGCATCTTCCAGAGGGCGAAGAGGGCGGTCCAGAGAACGAACATCCACACGACATAGGGAAGCATGAGCGACACGACTGTGCCGACGCCAGCCGTCCGGTCGTATCTCTGGGCGAATCCCACGACGAGGGCGAAATAGGCGTTCAGGGGCGTGATCGCATTCATGGGCGAGTCGCCGACGCGATAGGCAGCGAGCACAGCTTCCGGCTCGACCCCGAGCTTCATGAGCAAGGGTACGAACACAGGAGCGAAGATCGCCCATTTGGCGATGGCGCCGGTCAGCAGCAGGTCGATGATCGCGACCACCACGATGAAGCCGAGCAGCAGCGGCAGCGCGCCGATGTTGGCCGCCTGCAACGCGCCCGACAGGCTGAGCGCCATCACGGTGCCCATGTTGGTATAGGTGAAATAAGCCACGAACTGGCTCAGCACGAAGAACAGGAAGATCGTGCCGCCGAGGCTCTTGATCGACTTCTCGATCGCTGCGATGACCTCGGGCAGTGTCCTGAGCGTCCCGGCACCGATGCCGTAGGCCCAGCCCGTCACGAGGAACATCAGCATGATCAGCGCGATCAGGCCGCTCATGAAGGGCGAGTCGCCGATCAACTCGCGCGTTTCGGGGTTCCGGAGAGGCGCGCCGGATGGAAGGGTCAGCAGGCAGAAGACGGCGATCAGTCCGAGCAGCCCGAGACCGGCGTAGCGCAGGCCGCGCGACTCCTGCTCCGACAGTTCGGCGCTTTGCTCCGTCGTGGTTCCCTCCGCGGCCAGCCTCGGGTCGTAGGCGCCCAGGCGGGGTGCGACTATGCGGTCGGTGATGAAGGCGACGACGACGGTGAGGAACAGCACGGACGCGAAGGAGAACCAGACATTCGAGGCAAGGCCGATGGAGCGGTTCGGATCGACGAGATGAGCCGCGTCATTGGTGAACTCCACCAGCACGGCATCGAGCGGCTTGATCAGCATGTTGACCGTGAAGGCACCGGCCACGGCAGCAAAGCCCAGCGCGAGCCCGGCCAGGGGATGGCGCCCGACAGCCAGATAGGCGATGCCCGCAAGCGGGATCAGGACCAGATAGCCCGCATCGGCCGCGATGCTCGCGATGATGCCGACGAAGGACAGGATGTAGGTGAGCGCCCAGGCCGGCGAGACGATCACGAGCTTGCGGATCAGAGCGGTGACGAGTCCGGATTCTTCGGCCACCCCGGCGCCGATCATTGCGACGATCATGAGGCCCACCGCCGTGAACCCCATGAAGTTCGGGATCAGCGACGCGTACATGAAGCGGATGCCGTCGGCGGTCAGGAGGCTGCGGATCTCCGTGGTGGCGGTCTCGACCAGGTGCGTGTCCGGGTTGATGCGCTCGAAGGTGACGGCCGCGCCGAACAGGCTGAGCACGGCCGAGAGCACGATGACGATGCCGATAAGAATCAGGAAAATGACGACGGGATGGGGAACCATGTTCCCCACGCGTTCAACGCCGTCGAGAAAACGCTGCATCGAGGTCTTCGATGCGACTTCCGTGCTGGTTGTCATTTCTCGCCCTTCAGATCGAGGGCCCCGCGACAGGAGGCACGACACACAGCTGTGCTATGACCAGGCTAGTTGCTCAGCAATGAGCGGGACTCGCGACACTCAATCCGCTGGCTCGTGACAATCGTCTTCGAGATCCGAGACGGAGACATGGACTCTCTTGAGCAAAATGCCCATTCTACAGGTCACTTAGCGACGGATTATGGTCTCTTTCCGAGACGGTGACAAGCAATAAATCCTGGGATCGCGATGGAAGCGTCGTGCTTCGCCAACATGCACGGATCCGGTATCCGGGTTCCTCGACGATCTCGCAGGCTTGTCTCCTTCGGGCTCAATTGTGGATCGGCATTCAGCCGCCGGGGGTGCGCGAGTCCCTCGTAGCCCTTGCGTCGCATGGGGTCTCGACGTCCGGCGTCTGGCCATTTGCTCCTGATGCGGACTGTCGGTATCCTGTTGCGTGATCTTGCTTGAATACGCGCTGCGAAAGCGCCGACGAGCGGCTCTGGACTGCGAACTGTTTCGATGGCACCGGCCCGCAAGGACGGTAGGGTTGATCGTCATGGCCGCGATGGACCGGGAGGGACGACGTGGATCAACCTAATGTTCCCTTGGACGAGACGCATCGTGGCCCCTCCCACCTTGCCTCGACGAACTGGGCTTTGATGACGATGGCGACCCTCATCGTCCTCGGCGCCGTCTACATTGCCGAGGCGGTCATTGCGCCGGTTGCCTTCTCGCTGTTCCTGATCGCGCTCGTCTGGCCGTTGCAGGCCCGTCTACAGGCCTTCGTTCCTCGTCTCGTCGCCCTGGCGATCAGCGTCCTGTTGTTGGTGATTGCGTTCAGCGGGTTCGCCTCGCTGGTGGTCTGGGCCTTCAGCCGGGTCGGACGCTGGATCCTCATCAATCTGGGACGCTTCCAGGCAATCTACAATCAGATGACGGCCTGGCTCGAGGAGCAGGGAATCGTCGTGGCGAGCCTCTGGGCGGATCACTTCAACATCAGTTGGGTCGTGGGACTCATGCAGAAGTTCACGGGTCAGGTGAACACCACCCTGAGCTTCTGGCTCGTCGTTCTCGTCTACGTCATCCTCGGGTTGCTCGAAGTCGAAGGAACAGCGCGGAAAATCGGAACCTTGCCGGATCAGCGCATAGCACGAGTCCTACTTGTCGGCGCCGCGGAAGGGGCTGTGAAGATCCGTCGCTACATGGTGGTTCGCACCGTGATGAGCGCTCTGACCGGCGCGCTCGTCTGGCTCTTCGCGGAACTCTTCGGGTTGCCTCTTGCGCAGGAATGGGGGGTGATTGCCTTCACGTTGAACTACATCCCTTTCATCGGTCCCTTCATTGCTACCCTGTTCCCCACATTGCTCGCGATGGTGCAGTTCGACACCTGGCAGGCGGTCATCACGGTTTTCGCCTGCCTGAACGTGATCCAGTTCGTGGTTGGAAGCTACATCGAGCCTCGTCTTTCCGGGAGCGTGCTCGCCATGTCTCCGTTCGTCGTGTTGTTCTCGATCTTCCTCTGGACCTTCCTGTGGGGGCTGCCAGGAACGTTCATCGGGCTTCCGATCACGATTGCCTTTCTCACCTTCTGTGCCCAGGATCCAGCGACGCGATGGCTGGCCGTTCAGCTGGGACCGCCGGACGAGGCGGATGAACCACTTCCCGATCATCCTCATCCGAAAACGTGACTTCGACCCGTTCAGGCCTGGCGAGCTGAAGCCCGTCATCGACCATCGCGAGGGTATGCACCAGGAAGGAAGCGCCCTCGCTCTGCGCGGCATGCATGACCTGTGATGAGGCGGAAACGATCCGGACGCCTCCGCATTCACCAATCCACTCCGTGTGCCGATGTCCGTGGAACACCACGAGGCGACGGGCGAAGGGCCGAATCTGCCGGACGATCCACGATCCATTGATGAGGGCTGTGCCGATCCGTTCCGAGAAGGCCTGCGCTGGTGTGGGGTATTCTACCATGTGGTGATGAAGGGCGATGATCCAGCCGGCGCGGGGATACCGCTCAATGGCGGCCACCAGATCCTGCGCTTGAAGCGCCGACATGATTCCAAGGGCGTTCGTGAAGGAAAAGTGGGTCTCCGCGTTCGAATTGAGAAGCGCCACGCCGATACCTTCATCCGTCGTCGGCGGAACGATCAGGGGAAATGCGTCGTCCCAGATCTGCGCCACTCGCAGCGACTGACGGATCCCTCCCGTTTCGGCAAAAGCCTCGATGTCGTTCCTGTACGGGGCAAGTCTCTCCGAAAGAGTGGGGCCGAGGCGCCCCGCCTTGGAATCGAAGCAGAAGACCCTGCCTCCGTGCAGAGCTTCGATCGCTGAGAGGGTCCTGAGTTGGCGCAGGCGCTTTCCCGGGCTGGTCGGCAGCTCGAGCCGAGCCGGATTCGCGCGGTCGACCACGTTCACGTCATGGTTGCCGGGCAGGATCAGCAAACGCCGAGCCAGATCGGGATAAGCGCCGACGGCGTCCAGGAACTCCGCCCACTCGGCGGATCGCCCGGCATCGGTCATGTCGCCCGTGATCAGGACGAGATCGACCGGGTGGTGACGGTGGAGCGACTCGAGACGATCGAGGACACGGTGCATTCGTCCGTTGCCCTGGGGTCCAGTCCGGCCGCTTTCGATCCGGAATCCATATCGCTCCCCGACCACGTGGAGATCGGACAGGTGCGCGATCCGCCATGTCCGGAGCCCCGACGGGATCTCCGCGAACGTCATGAGGTCGGCAGGCCGTCCCAGGGAACCATCGGCCACCGCCCAAACGAGAGCTGCCCCCATGACGTAGCATCCGACGATGACCACCGCGTTGGCGAGAGCGGGAGCGATCAGCTGGAGCGGCGTGAAAACGTCGCCTGCGTGCCCGATCCATCGCGATGAAGGCCAGGCGAGGAGGACGAACCAGAGCGACAGGCCGCTCAGCAGCAGGCCTCCGCCCAGAGCCGCGGCAGCGTAGAGACGTGTACGCCGCTGCGGTTCGAGATCGGGGGCGAGTTTGCCGCCGATGTGGCGCAGGCCTTCCCGGAACAGAGCATAAACCGGCTGAACGGCCAGTGCATTGAGCGACCAGAGGCTTTGCTCCGCCGCGCGCAGGACGGGCCTGCCGCCGATCCACGCAAGCGCCACGAGGCCCCCGACGATCAGCAGCGACCAGAATCCTGCGAGCGCGGTCGCGAGTTGCCCGGATATGGTGGTGGCCCATCCCAGGATGACCAGTGGGGCAAGTCCGAGGAGAAGCGCAGGAAGGCCGATCAGCATGATCCAAGCCACAATGAGCTTCGCGACGCTGATTTCCGCGAGGAGTCGTCCACCAATCGCGATCAAGGACCGGCTCTTGGGACTTGCGATGTCATCCTCGATGTCGCCGCCGCGCGGGTCGATGAGTAAGGGAATGGGAGGATCCGCGATCGGGTCCTGCATCATCCCTGTCGGCTGCTCGGACGGTGGCTTCCTCATCATGGCGGAACCCGGTTGTTGCTCGAGAGACCGGAATCCATGAGCGTTCGACCGCTCGGACCTTCTCCGGTCCCGATGACTTCAACGCCCCGAGGGCATCATCTGAGCCCTAGACCCCGCCTATGATGATGACACGGTTTCCCATCCTGGAACACCTGGAGGACTGGGCGTCACCTCGGCAGGGTGTCCTTGTAGAGCCGACCGTCTTTCATGATGACGACGAAGTTCTTGGCCGGGTCGGCGACGAGGTCGAGGTTCTCGAGCGGGTTGCCGTCGACGAGCAGCAGGTCGGCCAGCGCTCCCTCTTCCACGACCCCGAGCTTCCCCGGATAGGGATTGCGCAGTCCGGACAGGGCGAGGAGTTCGGCATTCGTCGACGTCGCCATGGTGAGTGCCTCGGCCGGCGTGTACCAGCGGGCGAGCGTCGCGAGCATGGCTCCCTGACGTTCGGCCAGTTCCTGCGAGAAAAGGATGTCCGTCCCGAAGGCGGTCTTGATATTGTACGTCTTCGCCAGCGCATAGACCCTCTCGGTTCCCGCCAAAACCTGCTTCATCTTTGCCTGCTCCGCCGGGCCCAGAGCGTCGGCGCCGCCGAGGTCGAGGAACGGCTGCGTGCTCAGCCAGATCCCCCTTTCGGCCATCAGCCGGGCCGTGGCTTCGTCCATCAGGTGCCCGTGCTCGATGCACCGGACGCCGGCCGCAATCGACCGCTGGATGGAGACGGACGTGTAGGCATGGGTGCAGACGTAGGTTCCCCAGTTCTCGGCGGCCTCGACCGCCGCACGAAGTTCCGCCTCGGTGAAGGTGGATACGTCGAGCGGGCTGAACGGGGAGGCCACGCCGCCGCCGGCCGTCAGCTTGATCTGGGACGCACCCTGCATGAGTTGCTCCCGCGCCCGCAGGCGCACTTCGTCCGGGCTATCGGCGATCATGCTACCGCCGAGCTGCTCGACGCGTGCGAGCACCCCGCCGATGGTTCTCGGCAGGTCGGAGAGCGGGCGAAAGTCGCCATGGCCGCCGGTGATCGTGATGACGGCGCCAGAAGGATAGATGCGCGGGCCCGGCAAGAGGCCTTCGTCGATGGCGCGTTTGAGGTCGAAGGCTGGACCGCCCATGTCCCGGACGGTGGTGAACCCGCGCATTAGCGTCGCCGTGGCCTCGACCCCCGCCAGCAGATTCGAATAGCCGATCCCGCTCGAGAGAAGCGTCACGGGTGTCGGACGTACCATCATCGCGTGCCAATGCATGTCGATCAGCCCCGGCATCAGCACGCGCCCGTTCCCGGGAACGACCCGGACGGCGGCGTCCCGCGGGACGTCGATCGCGGCGGTCGAGACCTGCGCGATGACATTGCCTTTCACGAGGACATGGCTGGGCGCCGACAGCACGGGGTTCCTGCCGTCGAAGATGCGCACGTTCTCGATGAGCGTTGCCGCAGGGCCGGACGGGGCCGCCGCGTCAAGCTCGGCCGCGTCCGCCGGACCGATCGCGACGCACAGGATTGCCGCCGTCAGAAGCCGCCTGAACAATCGGGGGACCGGGCTGGCAGTCGCCGTGAAGACAGACATTGCGTTCCCCTGTTCTCGCACGTCCCGACCTCGTCGTGGCAACCGGCCCGGTCTGCGAACTCATACGGGGCTCCACATTCGATAGAGCGCGCAGGCGGGCCGGGCTCTCTCCGCTGGTGGCTCTGATCGGAGCTTAGCCCGTCTCATGCCGGCGAACCATCGGGGAAAACCCGGGCCAGACAGGGGAAATGCCGAAGCCGGGCCAGGTTCGATTCCGGTCCCGATGAGGTGTTTTCCTTGAGGCCTGCTCGCGTGCTCCACAGGGCCTCGCGCAGGGCGCCCCAACGGATGGGTCGCAACGATCCTTTCGGCGGTCTCGCCGAGATTCCGTTCCCGGGCATGCACGATCCCGGTGCGGGCCGATCCTGCGGATCGTGAGGCTGCGATCAGTGCTTGGAATCCGACCGGGCCTCCACGATCTCGCTCACGGCCCATTTAGTCGGCTGCTGCGTCCCGCCCTTGGGCTTCTCCTTTTTCGGCTTCTTGGATTCCCGATTCCCGTGCTGCTCCCGGTGTGCCATGACCGACTCCCTCTTCCAGGAATGTCCCGACGGATTGCACGTCGCCATGATAGCACACCTGCATCGCGATGGGTCTGCGGACGACACCGTTCTTACATCCAAATCAGGACGGCTGCCGTGGGCGCAAAAGGATAGCCGGTTGGGAATGCCCAGGCCTGGCCTTGATTCAGCCCCGGGGCAGACACGATCGGGCTCTGCGATAGGGGGCGTTCGAGCCAGGA
>NZ_JAGPUP010000533.1:0-54663 GCF_018069605.1 Microvirga sp. HBU67558
CCGCCGTCATGGCCGGGCTTGTCCCGGGCATCCCGATCGGAAGAGCGCCGCGCCTCACCGGATCGTCATCACCGGCACAAGGCCGGTGATGACGAGGAGGGTGTCGGGTCGGGCGGAGGGCGTCAGGACGGGTGGAAGGTCGCCCGCAGCGCGATTCCGGCTCCAAAGGCCCCCGTGGACAGGCGCGCGAGCGCCACAGGAAACGGGTGTCACCCCCCTGCCCGGCCCGCTAGGATGAGTGCCAATCAGGATGACAGCCATGCTCGACACCTTGCGCGACATCACCATCGAACCCGGCGCGATCACCGTGCCGGACGAGCCCCATTCCGACTACGAGCGGGTGCGCCGGATCATCGCGTTCATCTCGCAGCGCTGGCGCGACCAGCCCTCTCTTGAGGCGATCGCCGACCATGTGGGGCTCTCGACCACCCATGTGCACCATCTCTTCCGGCGCTGGGCGGGCCTGAGCCCCAAGGCCTTCCTGCAGGCCCTGACCCTCGACAACGCCAAGGCGCTGCTGGCCGATTCCGCGAGCGTGCTCGACGCCACCTACGAGGTCGGCCTGTCGGGACCGGCCCGGCTGCACGACCTCTTCGTGACCCACGAGGCCATGACGCCGGGGGACTACAAGGCGGGCGGACAGGGCCTGACCATGCGCTACGGCTTCCACCCCTCGCCGTTCGGCGAGGCGGTGCTGATCGCCACCGACCGGGGGCTGGCGGGCCTCGGCTTCGTCGACGACGGCGACCGGCAGGCGGCGCTCTCGGACCTGACCCGCCGCTGGCCCAGGGCCACCTACCTGGAGGACGAGGCCGCCACCGCGCCGCTGGCGCGACGCATCTTCAGCCCGTCGCATTGGCAGGCGGAGCAGCCCCTGCGGGTGGTGCTGATCGGGACGGATTTCGAGGTCCGAGTCTGGCAGACGCTCCTGCGCATTCCCCGCGACCGGGCCACCACCTATTCCGACATCGCCCGCCATATCGGCCGGCCCTCGGCCTGTCGGGCGGTCGGCGCGGCGGTGGGCAAGAACCCGGTCTCCTTCGTGGTCCCCTGCCACCGGGTGCTCGGCCGCTCCGGAGCCCTCACCGGCTATCATTGGGGCCTGACCCGCAAGCAGGCGATCTTGGGCTGGGAGGCGGGACAGGCTCTCGGCGGGAAAACGGCTTAGGTTTGGATGTCATGGCCTGTCCCGGCCATCTCGTTTCTGAAGAGCGCAGTGCGTCACTGATCGGGATCACCGGCACGAGGCCGATGATGACGTGCAGATAAATGTCATTCCGGGGAAAGCCGAGGGTCGGGCGGGGTTCTCAGGAGAGCCGCGGTGCTCGGCGGCAGCACCGCGCATTGCGTGACGTGGAACACGCTGTTGTCGACCTTCTGGTAGGCACGCCCGCACCAGTGCCCCCCGCCGGTCTGGCCGGTGTCGCCGAGCAGGGCCCGGTACTGGATCGTGTAGCCCGGCACCTCGACCCACTCTCCGTCGACCAGCATCTGGACGCCCGCCGGGGTCACCCGATAGGGCGCCGGCCGGCAATCCTGGTCGTTGCAGCAGCTGTTGCCCCAGGAATCCAGCAAATGCGAGTAGATGTCGTGGGAACCGGCCGGAAGGGTCCCGGCCACCAGGAAAAGAAACGCGGAAAGGGAAAGCCTGGTCGACATGGGCCGCTTCCATGAAGGCAGGTGGACGGCGCTCGTTCGAGCGCAACGGAAACCTCATCCTACCCCAGGAACGGGATCGAGGCACCAGAGATCCCAGGAATGAGAACCCTCTCATGTCATCACCGGCCTTGTGCCGGTGATCCCGATGGGTTGAAGCGCTGAGTCCCACCGTATCGGGATGGCCGGGACAAGCCCGGCCATGACGCCGAGGGTTCCGGGCGGCGGGACATCAAGCCGGCCTCCGTTCGGTTTGGTCCGTGGGTCCGTGCAATCCTCACTGGGAGGAGGCCGGCGATGTCATTCGGGCTCCCCTGGAAATTGCCGGCTGCCCTCGGGGATGACCACGCCCCTGAGCCTGCGCGAGGTCCAGATGTGGACGGCGCCGGTCAGATCGACCGGGTCGTCGAGGGAGCCGCCCTTGATGCTGATCTCGTCCTCCCGCTCCCGGTCCCCATGCCAGACCCGCGACCCGCAATCCGGGCAGAAGAAGCAGGTCAGGGTCCCGCCGCTGTCGGTCGCCCGGGTCCAGTGGCCGAGCCGGCCCGACAGGAGCCTGACATCGGCGCTGCGGGCCGTGACCGAGATCCCGAAGGCCGAGGCCGACTGCTTCTGGCACTCCCGGCAATGGCAGACATAGATCTGGTGCGGCTCCCCGGTCAGTTCGTACCGCACCTGGCCGCACTGGCAGCCGCCCTTCAGGGAATAGGCGTCCATGATCGCTCCTCTCCTCGTCGTCAGGCAGAGATAGGGCAGACGACCCCGCCGTCGCCGTTCCTGCCGTAACGACATAACCAGAGCCGCCTCGTGATTCACCCGGCGCCGGGCCGGGAAGCTCCGCCATTGCAGCCATGCAACAGGGGCGGGCTCCGACGAAATGAGGCAATCTGGCCGCGAGGATTGTCTTGCAGCGTCGAAAACCCCTTCTTATATCAGCGCCAGCATGGGGAACGGCTCGGGTTGAGCCGCCCCCGGCAAGTCAGTCATCAACATGTAAGCCATGGGCCGAGCTGCTTTCAGGGCTCGGCGGTCTGCTTGAAAGTGAGGGATCCCGCCATGGGTAAGGTCATCGGTATCGACCTCGGCACTACCAATTCCTGCGTCGCTGTCATGGAAGGCACGACGCCCAAAGTCATCGAAAACGCGGAAGGCGCCCGGACGACCCCGTCCATCGTGGCCTTCACGGACGAAGGCGAGCGCCTCGTCGGCCAGCCGGCCAAGCGCCAGGCGGTCACGAACCCGTCGCGCACCTTCTTCGCCATCAAGCGCCTGATCGGGCGCACCTTCGACGATCCCATGACCAAGAAGGACATGGGCCTCGTTCCGTATCACATCATCAAGGGTCCGAACGGTGACGCCTGGGTCGAGGCCGACGGCAAGCAGTATTCGCCCTCCCAGATTTCCGCCTTCACTCTGCAGAAGATGAAGGAGACGGCCGAGTCCTATCTCGGACAGCCGGTGACCCAGGCGGTCATCACGGTTCCCGCCTACTTCAACGACGCCCAGCGTCAGGCCACGAAGGACGCCGGCAGGATCGCCGGCCTCGAGGTCCTGCGCATCATCAACGAGCCGACCGCGGCCGCCCTGGCCTACGGCCTGGACAAGAAGCAGACCGGCATGATCGCGGTCTACGACCTCGGCGGCGGCACCTTCGACGTGTCGGTCCTCGAGATCGGCGACGGCGTGTTCGAGGTGAAGTCCACGAACGGCGACACCTTCCTGGGCGGCGAAGACTTCGACATGCGCCTCGTCGAGTACCTGGCGGCCGAGTTCAAGAAGGAGCAGGGCATCGACCTGACGAAGGACAAGCTCGCCCTGCAGCGCCTCAAGGAAGCGGCCGAGAAGGCCAAGATCGAGCTTTCCTCCGCGTCGCAGACCGAGATCAACCTGCCCTACATCACGGCGGACGCCTCCGGTCCGAAGCACCTGGCCCTCAAGCTCTCGCGCGCCAAGTTCGAGCAGCTCGTGGATGATCTCGTGCAGAAGACCATCGAGCCCTGCCGCAAGGCCCTCAAGGATGCCGGCATCTCGGCGGGCGACATCGACGAGGTGGTTCTCGTCGGCGGCATGACCCGCATGCCGAAGATCCAGGAGGTCGTGAAGACCTTCTTCGGCAAGGAGCCCCACAAGGGCGTGAACCCGGACGAGGTCGTGGCCATCGGCGCGGCGATCCAGGCTGGCGTGCTCCAGGGCGACGTGAAGGACGTGCTGCTCCTCGACGTGACCCCGCTGTCGCTCGGCATCGAGACGCTCGGCGGCGTGTTCACCCGCCTGATCGACCGCAATACGACGATCCCGACCAAGAAGAGCCAGGTGTTCTCGACCGCGGAAGACAACCAGAACGCGGTGACCATCCGGGTCTTCCAGGGCGAGCGCGAGATGGCCGCGGACAACAAGCTGCTCGGCCAGTTCGACCTCGTGGGCATTCCGCCGGCACCGCGCGGCGTGCCGCAGATCGAGGTGACCTTCGACATTGACGCGAACGGCATCGTGAACGTCACGGCGAAGGACAAGGCGACCGGCAAGGAGCACCAGATCCGCATCCAGGCCTCCGGCGGCCTGTCCGACACCGACATCGAGAAGATGGTGAAGGACGCCGAGGCCCATGCCGAGGAAGACAAGAAGCGCCGCGAGGTCGTCGAGGCCAAGAACCAGGGCGAGAGCCTGATCCATGCCACCGAGAAGTCCATGACGGAATACGGTGACAAGGTCGGCGAGTCCGACCGGCAGGGCATCACGACCGCCATCGACGCGCTGCGCCAGGCTCTGGCCGGCGACGACGCCGAGGTGATCAAGGCCCGCACCACGGACCTGATGCAGGCCTCCATGAAGCTCGGCGAGGCCATGTACGCTGCCCAGGCCAATGCCGGCGAGGGCGGCGAGCAGCCCGAAGGCGAGGCCGCCCAGAAGGACGACGTCATCGACGCCGACTTCCAGGAGGTCGACGAGGGCGACAAGAAGAAGCGCGCCTAAGACGATGGCCGCTCTCTGACGAATTCGGCACCCGGTTTCATGACCGGGTGCCGTTTTCATGAAACGAGCTTTAAAACATCCATGACCGATCGAACGACCACTCCTCCGCACGATGCGCTGGCAAAGGCTTCCGGAGCCTTTTCCTGTGCAGCGCAGGCGAAACGGTCCGGCAGAATGACCGAGCGGACCACCGCTCCTAGGGGCGCCTGACATGTCCAAGCGCGATTACTACGAGGTTCTCGGCGTCGCGAAGACCGCCACGGAAGCGGAGATGAAATCCGCCTTCCGCAAGCTCGCGATGCAATACCACCCGGACCGCAATCCGGGCGACCACGAGGCCGAGGTCAAGTTCAAGGAGCTGAACGAGGCCTATCAGACCCTCTCCGACGGCCAGAAGCGCGCGGCCTACGACCGCTACGGCCACGCGGCCTTCGCCAATGGCGGCGGGCCGGGCGGCGGGCCGGGCTTCGGCGGCGACTTCTCCGACTTCATGTCGGACATCTTCGAGAATTTCTTCGGCGAGGCCGGACGCGGCGGGCGCGGGCGCAGCACCGGCGGACGCGAGCGCGGCGCCGACATGCGCTACAACCTCGAGATCTCCCTCGACGAGGCCTTCAACGGCAAGACCGCCGAACTGAAGATCCCGACCTCGATCACCTGCGAGGCCTGTTCGGGCTCGGGCGCGAAGCCGGGCTCCAAGCCCAAGGCCTGCCCGACCTGCGGGGGCGCCGGCCGGGTGCGGGCGACGCAAGGGTTCTTCTCCATCGAGCGCACCTGCCCCAACTGCCACGGGCGCGGCGAGGTCATCGACGATCCCTGCGCCCAGTGCGGCGGCGCGGGCCGCGTGACCCGGGAGCGCACGCTCTCGGTCAACATCCCGGCGGGCGTCGAGGACGGCACGCGCATCCGGCTCGCGGGCGAAGGCGAGGCCGGCCTGCGCGGCGGGCCGGCGGGCGACCTCTACATCTTCCTGTCCCTGAAGCCCCATCCGTTCTACCAGCGCGACGGGGCGGACCTGTTCTGCCGGGTGCCGATCTCCATGGTGACGGCGGCCCTGGGCGGCGAGTTCAGCGTGCCGACGCTGAGCGGCGCCGACGCGCTCGTGAAGGTGCCCGAGGGCACCCAGACCGGCAAGCAGTTCCGCCTGAAGGGCAAGGGCATGCCGGTGCTGCGCTCGCGGGACGTGGGCGACCTCTACATCCAGGTTGTTGTGGAAACCCCGCAGAAACTCACCAAGCGCCAGCGCGAGCTCCTGATGGAGTTCGATCAGGAATGCTCCAAGGAAAATCATCCTGAGAGTTCGGGATTTTTCTCGCGCTTCCGGGAGTTTATCGACGGCTTGGGCGGATCAACTTAACTGGACGGTCGTTTTCCTCAACGCATCGTGCGGAAGAGGGCGATCCGGTTTTTCCGCTCTAGACGATGCGCACGTTAAATGAGAAGCATCGGACGAACCCCAAAAAGTGGCCTCCACTTCCGGGTCCGAGGCTTCGGGGTTCTCAACAGCCAGCGTGATGCGCCGCGCAAGGGGTCTTCTCAGTGCACCAGTCGTTCCAACGGCCCACCGCCCGGAAAATTCCCCTCAAGAAGGATCGCTTCGCCGACGAAGCCCGCTTCCTGAGGTCCTGGCTCGAGAGGCCGCTCGTCGTGGGAGCGGTCACGCCCTCCGGCAAGATCCTGGCGCGGACCATGGCGTCCTTCGTCGATCCGCGCATCCCCGGCCCCGTCGTCGAGCTCGGCCCCGGCACGGGTCCCGTGACCGACGCCCTGATCCGGCGCGGGGTGGCCCAGGAGCGGCTCGTCCTCATCGAGTACAATCCCGAGTTCTGCCAGCTCCTGAAGCGCCGCTTCCCGAAGGCGACGATCATCCAGGGCGATGCCTACGATCTCAAGGAAACCCTGGGCGACATCCTGAAGGAGCCGGCGGCCGCCACGGTGTCGAGCCTGCCGCTCTTCACCAAGCCCATGGACCAGCGCCTCGAGCTTCTGGAAACCGCCCAGGGGCTGATGCATCCCAACGCGCCCTTCATCCAGTTCACCTACGCGGTGGTGCCGCCGATCCCGGCGCGCTCCCAGCATTACAGGTCCAGGGCCTCCAACCGGATCTGGCGCAACCTGCCCCCGGCCCGGGTCTGGGTCTACAACAAGGTCAACCATCCATGAGCGCCGCGATGTCTCTTCCGACGAATCCCGGTCCCGCAGGAGACATTCGCGACAAGCTCATCATCGGCCTCGACCTCCCGTCCGTGGAGGAGGCCCGGGCCGTCGTCGACCGCATCGGCGAGGCCGGCACCTTCTACAAGATCGGCTACCAGCTCGCCTATGCGGGCGGCTTCGCGTTCGCCCAGGAGCTGATCGGCCAGGGCAAGAAGGTCTTCCTCGATCTCAAGCTCCACGACATCGGCAACACCGTGGAGGAAGGTGTCCGTTCCGTGGCGCGCCTCGGCGCCACGTTCCTGACCGTCCACGCCTATCCGCAGACCATGCGGGCCGCGGTCGCCGGAAAGGCCGGGTCGTCCCTGAAGATCCTCGCCGTGACCGTGCTCACGTCCTACGACGACAACGACCTCGTCGAGGCGGGCTATGCCCCCGTGCCGGCCGCCGACCTCGTTGCACGCCGGGCCGGACAGGCGCGCGATCTCGGCATCAACGGCATCGTCTGCGCGGCGACGGAAGCCGAGCGCGTGCGCGCCGTCGTCGGGTCCGACCGGCTCATCGTCACGCCGGGCATCCGGCCTTCTGGCGCGGACGCGGGCGATCAGAAGCGGGTCGTGACGCCCGCCGAGGGAATCCGGCTCGGTGCCGACCACCTGGTGGTGGCCCGCCCGATCGTGAAGGCCGCCGACCCGCGCGCTGCCGTGGAGGCGATTGTCCGGGAAATCGCCGGCGTAGAGGCTTGACGGTAGGACGCCTCTGGCGTTCGCTGCGCGTCCCGACCATCTAGAGGAGCGCCCATGCCCAAAGGCTATGTCATTGCCCGCGTGACCGTCACGAATCCTGAAGCCTATGCGGAATACGCCAAGGGCGCCACCGAGGCGATTCGCCAGTATGGCGGTCGGCCGCTGGTGCGCGGCGGCGCCTACGAGGCGCTCGAGGGCGAGGCGCGCGCCCGCAATGTGGTGATCGAGTTCGAGTCGGTGGAGCAGGCCCGGACCTATTACCACTCTCCGGAGTACCAGGCGGCCAAGGCCAAGCGCGAGGGCGCCTGCGTGGCGGAATTCGTTCTCGTGGAAGGAGCCTGAAGCGATGAAGGGCTATTGGATCGGCCGCGTCGACGTCTCGAACCCCGACGCCTACCAGAACTACGTCAAGGCCAATGCGGTCCCGTTCGCCAAGTACGGCGCCCGCTTCCTGGTGCGCGGCGGCGCCTATCGGGTCGCCGAGGGTGAGGCCCGCGCGCGCAACGTGGTGATCGAGTTCCCGACCTACGAGGCGGCCCTGGAATGCTGGGACTCGCCCGAGTACCAGGCGGCGAAGGCCGAGCGCGACGGTCACGCGGTAGCCGACATCATCATCATCGAGGCCTATGAGGGTCCGCAGCCGGGTTGAATTTTCTCCAATGTCATGGCCGGGCTTGTCCCAGCCATCCTGATCGTTCAAGGCGCGGTGCTTTTCGGATCGGGATCACCGGCACGAGGCCGGTGATGACGTGAGAGGGCATCATTCTTGGACTTGCCGGCGACCGCACTGGAGAGGCGCGGCTTCCGCGCTTCTCAGCCTCACTCGAAGCGGCTATACCCGGAGCCCGTAACAGCAGGAGAGCGGCATGAACGAGATGCGACTCGTCGTGGTGGGCGCGGCCGGACGCATGGGGCGCATGCTCATCAAGACCGTGGCCGAGACCGAGGGCTGCACCCTCGTGGGCGCCATCGAGCGGGAGGGCTCCCCGGCCCTCGGGCACGACGCCGGTCTGCTCGCCGGCATCGGGCTGCTCGACGTGGACGTGACCGACGATCCGCTCGCCGTCTTCGCCCAGGCCGACGGCGTCCTCGATTTCACGGCGCCCGTCGCCACCACGGCCTTTGCCGCGCTCGCCGCCCAGGCCCGCATCGTCCACGTGATCGGAACCACCGGCCTGCAGGAGGCCGACTTCGCCAAGCTGGAGGCGGCCGCGCGCCACGCGCGCATCATCCAGTCCGGCAACATGTCGCTCGGCGTGAACCTGCTTGCGGGCCTCGTGCGCAAGGTCGCGGCGACGCTCGGCGAGGATTTCGACGTCGAGATTCTGGAAATGCACCACCGCATGAAGGTGGATGCGCCGTCCGGCACCGCGCTGCTCCTGGGCGAGGCGGCCGCCGAGGGGCGACAGATTTCCCTGAAGGAGCGCTCCGTGCGCAGCCGCGACGGTCATACCGGCGCGCGCAATCCCGGCGATATCGGCTTTGCGACCCTTCGCGGCGGCTCGGTGGTCGGCGAGCATTCGGTGATCTTCGCCGGCCAGGGCGAGCGCCTGGAGCTGGCGCACCGGGCCGAAGACCGCAGCATCTTCGCCCGCGGGGCCGTGAGGGCCGCCCTCTGGGGCTTCGACAAGAAGCCCGGCTACTACACCATGGCCAATGTTCTCGGCCTCGATCGGCTCTAGATCACGCCTCTCTTCCCTCTTCATCGGAGACGCCACCCCATGAACCGCCTTCTCGTCCTTGCACGCCACGGCCAGAGCGAATGGAACCTCAAGAACCTGTTCACCGGCTGGAAGGATCCCGGGCTCACCGCCCTGGGCATCGAGGAGGCGCGCAATGCCGGCCGCCGGCTCAAGGAGATGGGCGTCCAGTTCGACGTCGCCTTCACGTCCGATCTCTCCCGCGCTCAGGCCACCTGCAAGCTGATCCTCGAGGAAATCGGCCAGCCTGATCTGAAAACCATCGCGAACCAGGCCCTGAACGAGCGCGATTACGGCGACCTCTCGGGCCTCAACAAGGACGATGCCCGCGCCCGCTGGGGTGAGGAGCAGGTCCATGTCTGGCGCCGCTCCTACGACGTGCCGCCTCCCGGCGGCGAGAGCCTGAAGGACACGGTCGCCCGCGTACTGCCCTACTACATCCGCGAGATCCTGCCCCGGGTCATGCGCGGGGAGCGCGTCCTGGTCGCCGCCCACGGCAATTCGCTGCGCGCCCTCGTGATGGTGCTCGACGGTCTGACCTCGGAAACGATCCCGAGCCTCGAGCTCGCGACGGGCATCCCGCTGGTCTACGGCCTCAACGAGGACACCACCGTCGCCAGCAAGCAGGTGCTGGAGGGGTAACCTCCCTCGGCCCGATCACGCTCTTCCACGTCATGGCCGGGCCTGTCCCGGCCATTCCGATCCTGCAGTGCGCCGCGCTTTTCGAATCGAGATTACCGGCACACGGCCGGTGATGACGACAGATGGCATGTGTCAGGAGAACAGATGCCCTCCCTCCCCCTCGCGCCTGGCCTGACCTATTACCCCGACTATCTCGACCGTCCGGCGCAAGAGCGGCTGCTGGCGGCCCTGCGCGAGATCACCCGCCAGGCGCCGCTCTTCACACCGTGCATGCCGCGGACGGGACAACCCTTCTCCGTGCGCATGACCAATGGCGGCCGGCTCGGATGGGTCTCGGACGTGAACGGCTACCGCTACCAGCCGACCCATCCCGAGACCGGCCGCCCCTGGCCGGCCATGCCCGAGCAGGTGCTGCGCGCCTGGGAGGCCTTGAGCGATTATCCGCACCCGCCCGACGCCTGCCTGATCAATTTCTACGAGCCGGCCGCCCGCATGGGCATGCACCAGGACCGGGACGAGGAGGAGTTCGACGCTCCCGTCGTGTCCCTGTCCCTCGGGGACACGGCCGTGTTCCGCTACGGCGGCCTGGAGCGCAGGGACCCGACGCGGTCGGTCAGGCTCCGCTCCGGTGACGCGATCGTGTTCGGCGGTCCCGCGCGGCTGATCTATCATGGCATCGACCGGCTGGTGCCGGGAAGCTCGGACCTGCTGCCGCAGGGCGGCCGTCTCAATCTCACCTTGCGCAAGGTCGGGAAGCCGCTCTAGCCTTCTGTATACGAACTCTGCACTTTTCCTGGAGGGGCATCCATGAAAGCCTTCGCAGCCGCCGCTCTCGGCATCCTCCTGTCGATTCAGGCCGCCTTCGCGGCCGAACCGGTGTTTCCGCCAGCGTCCCGCATCGGCATCGTCCCGCCGGAGGACATGATCGTCTCGAAGCGATTCAGCGGGTTCGAGAGCGAGGAGAAGGCCGCGGCCATCACCTTCGTGGAAATGCCCGCCGGGGCCTACACGCAGCTGGTCGGCGGCCTCACCAAGGACTCCCTGAAGCGCCAGGGCATGAGCGAGACGTCGCGCGAGACCCTGAAGCTCGGGTCCAGGACGGGCGTGCTGGTCGGCGGCACCATGGGCGGGGCCGTCCAGGGCCGCAAATGGGTGATGGCGGTCAAGGACGAGGACCTCACCGCCCTCGTGATCGCGCAGGTGCGCGGCGGCCAGGATGGCTACAGCGACGTGCAGATGCAGAACGCCCTGAAGAGCATCGCCCTGCGCGGGCCCGTGTCCATCGAGGAGCAGGTCTCCGCTCTGCCGTTCCGGCTCGGCGACAAAGCCGGCTTCCGTCCGGTGCGGGTGATGTCGGGCAATTCGGTCCTGTTGACCGACGGGCCTCAGGACGCGATCAAGGCGGTGGAGCAGCCGATGGTCATCCTGGCCGCCACCCTCAACGTTCCCGTTCCGCCCGCCGAGCGGCGCAGCCAGTTCGCCCATGCGGCCCTGAACTCGAACCAGATCCTGAAGGACGTCAAGGTCGAACGCTCCGAGTCCTTCCGCTTCAGGGGACAGGACTGGCACGAGATCGTCGCCAAGGCCGTGGAGGTGGAATCGGGCCAGCCGGTCATCGTGATGCAGACCATCCGCTTCGACCCCGACCGCTATGTGCGCATGGTCGGCCTCACGCGGGTCGAGCAGCGCGACCAGAACCTGCCCCGCTTCCGCACGATGGTCGACGGAATCGACATGAATCCCTAATCGCGCCGCGGGAAGGCTGGCAGGGACCAGCCCCGCAGCAGGGCGAGGGCCCGCAGGGTGAAGGCCGCGGCAAAGCCCGCGGCGCCGCTCAGGAACGGCTCGACGCCCGCCGCCTGCAGGGCGACCATGACGGAAGCGCCGAGCGCCGCCGCCGTGACGTAAATCTCCTGGCGCAGCACCAGGGGGGTGGTTCCGGCGAAGATGTCGCGGATGATGCCCCCGAAGGTAGCCGTGGTGGTGCCGAGCGCCACGGCCGAGAGGGCGGGCACGCCCGCGGCGAGCGCCTTGCCGGTGCCCGTGACGGCGAAAAGGGCCAAGCCTAGGGCGTCCGCCCAGAGAAGGAGCCGGCCCCGCCGGCCGCCCTCCATCATGGCCACCCGCCGGGGGCCGAGGACGAAGACGAGCTCCGCCACGATCAGGCACGCGAGCACGTCGGTCGGATCGCCGACCCAGAACACGGGTCTGATCCCGATGAGCAGGTCACGAAGGGTCCCGCCCCCGACCCCCGTGAGCGTGGCGAGCAGGGCGAAGCCGAACGGGTCCATGCCCTTGCGGGCCGCCATCAGGGCGCCCGAGAGCGCGAAGACGGCGACGCCGATGGTTTCGAAGGGAATGCTTTGGAGGACCTGCACCGGGAACACCTGCCGTCACACCAGCCTCGCTCCTAAGAGGCCGGCTTGAGATTCATCTCGGTCGTCATCACCGGCCCTGTGCCGGCGATCCCGATCATGACAGGCGCTGAGCCTCACCGCATCGGAATGGCCGGGACGGGCCCGGCCATGACGCCGAAAGTTCGTTCAAAACGGAGTCCGAGCTCTCAATTCCTGTCCCGGCGAGACGCTCGGGCTGAGGGCTCACAGGGTGTTCGCCTCCGTCATGTCCGGGCAAGGCGATTCGCGGGAAAGCGCGTTCCGCCGGGGCCTTTTTCAGGAAGCGGTCGAGGAGTTGTCGGCGGCCTCCGAGCCGTTGCCGTTGGCGGCCGCCTTCGGGCCGCCCTTGGAGACGCCCACCAGGGCCGGGCGCAGGACGCGCTCGCCGATGACGTAGCCGGACTGGACCACCTGCAGGACGGTGCCGTTCGGCACGTCCGCGTTGGGGATCTCGAACATGGCCTGATGCACGTTCGGGTCGAATTTCTGCCCCTGCGGGTCGAGCCTCTTCACCCCGTGGCGCTCGAGGGTCTTGAGCAGATCGCGCTCGGTGAGGTCGATGCCCTCGATCAGGCCCTTGAAGGCGCCCTCGGCGGTGCTGCGGGCCTCGTCCGGCACGCTCTCGATGGCGCGGCGCACGTTGTCGGCGACGTTCAGCATGTCGCGGGCGAAGTTCGCCACCGCATAGGTGCGGGCATCCGCGATCTCGCGCTCGGTGCGGCGGCGCAGGTTCTCCATGTCGGCCATCAGGCGCAGGAGCTTGTCCTTCAGGTCCGCCTTCTCAGCCTCGAGAACGGCAATCGGATCGGCCGCGGAGGCAGCCTCGGGGGCCACGTCGTTGGCGGGTTCGGCCTGCGGGGCCGCGTTCTGGTTTTCCGTGTCGTTCGGATTCATGGTCGATCAACTAAAGGTGGGAAACGAAAGGTTCGGGGCACATATCAGGTCCCTCGCTTCACAAATCAAGCGCTTCGCCGCTGGAGCGGCTCGGTTTCCTCGGCTTTGAACACCTCCAGCAGGGTGCGGGTGATGGTGGCCTGGCGGCCCGCATGGGTAATCTTCGTGCCCGTCAGGTCGGTCACGTAGAACACGTCCACGGCCTTTTCGCCGAAGGTCACGATATGGGCCGAGGCGATGTTGAGGTTGAGCTTCCCCAGGGCCGTGGTGAGGTCGTAGAGCAGGCCGGGCCGGTCGAGGCCCGAGATCTCGATCACGGTCTGGCGGTTCGACAGGGAATTGTCGATGTTCACCTCCGGGGGCACGTGGAAGGCCTTGGAGCGCTCCTTGGCCGGGCGCTTGCCGTCCACGAGATCGGCGATCCTCACCTCACCTTTCAAGGCCCGCTCGATGGCCCTGGCGACCCGTTCGGCCCGGCGCAACTCGTCCTCGTCCCGGTCAAAGGCGCGGGAGAGCACGATGGTGTCCAGCGCCATGCCGTCCGTCGTGGTGAAGATCTGCGCGTCGACGATGTTGCCGCCCGCGGCCGCGCAGGCGCCGGTCACGATGGCGAGAAGCCGCGGATGGTCGGGCGACAGGATGGTGAGCTCGGTCACGCCGCGGAACTGGTCCGTCTCGTAGGTGGTGGTGACCGTGCGCCCGCCCTTCTCGGCCTCCCGCAGGAGCCCGGCCTGCTTGGCCCGCCGGGTCTCGTCGGTCTTCAGCCAGTAGCCCGGCGTATGGCGCGACGCGAAGGCCTCGAACTCCGCATCGGACCAGTCGTGCAGCTCCAGGCGCAGCCGTTCCTGGGCCAGACGCACCCGCTCGGAGCGGGCGAGATCCACCGCGCCGCCGCCGAGGATCACCTCCGTCTCCTGGTAAAGGTTGCGCAGGAGCTGGCCCTTCCAGCCGGTCCATGTGCCGGGCCCGACCGCCTTGATGTCCGCGATGGTGAGCACGAGCAGGAGCTTCAGGCGCTCCATGGTCTGCACCACCTCGGCGAAGCTCTTGATGGTGGCCGGATCGGACAGATCGCGGCTCTGGGCCGTGTTCGACATGAGGAGGTGATGCTCGACGAGCCACGCCACCGTCTCGGTCTCCGCGTCGGTCAGGCCGAAGCGCGGCCCAAGCTTGCGGGCGATGGCCGCGCCGGCCTCCGAATGGTCCTCGGGCCGTCCCTTGGCGATGTCGTGCAGGAACACCGCCACGTAGAGCGCCCGGCGGTTGCGGATGGTGGGGAAGATCTGGTTGGCCAGCGGATGCTCGCTGCCAAGCTGCCCGGCCTCGATCTCGGTCAGCACGCCCACCGCGCGGATCAGATGCTCGTCCACCGTGTAGTGGTGGTACATGTTGAACTGCATCATCGCGACGATGCGCCCGAAATCCGGCACGAGGCGGCCGAGCACCCCGGTCTCGTTCATGCGCCGCAGCACCACCTCCGGGGCGTTTTTGGACGTGATGATCTCCAGGAACAGCTTGTTCGCCTCCGGATCGTTGCGCAGGGTATGGCCGATCAGCCGGAGCGAACGCGTCGCCAGGCGCGTCGCATCGGGATGGATGGCGAGGTTGCGGCGGTCGGCGAGCCAGAACAGGCGGATCAGGTTGACCGGATCGCGCACGAAGGTCTCCTCGTTCTCCACGTTGAGCCGGTTGTTGTCGATGATGAAGCCCTCGCTCACCTGCGCGCCGCCGCTGCGGCGGCGGAAGCGGCCGAACATCCGGTCGAGCATGGGGCGCCGCTTGGTCTGCCGGGCCTCGAGCTCGGCGCACACGATCGCCGTGAGGTCGCCGACATCCTTGGCGATGAGGAAATAGGCCTTCATGAAGCGTTCGACCGCCGACAGGCCGCCGCGCGGCGCGAAGCCGATGCGCTCGGCGATGGTGCGCTGCAGGTCGAAGGTCAGGCGCTCCTCGGCGCGGCCGGTGGCGAAGTGCATGTGGCAGCGCACGCGCCACAGGAACTCCTCGCAGCGCGAGAACAGATTGAACTCTCCTTGCGTGAAGAGCCCGGCCTTCACCAGTTCCTTGGGCTCCTTGACCCGATAGACGTATTTGGCGATCCAGAACAGCGTGTTGAGATCGCGCAGGCCGCCCTTGCCGTCCTTGACGTTCGGCTCGACGAGATAGCGCGACGCGCCCGCCTTGGCGACGCGGGCGTCGCGCTCCTTCAGCTTGGCGTCCACGAAGGCGGCCGCCGTGGTGGCGACGATCTCCTGGTCGAAGCGCTTCTCCAGATTGTCGAAGAGCTCCCGGTCGCCGAAGAGGAAACGGGCCTCGAGCAACGACGTGCGGATCGTCATGTCCGCATGGGCCTCGCGCAGGCAATCCTCCACCGAGCGGGTCGCGTGCCCGACCTTGAGCTTGAGGTCCCACAGCACGTAGAGCATCGCCTCGACGACACTCTCGCTCCAGGCGGTCTGCTTGTAGGGCAGCAGGAACAGGAGATCGACGTCGGAGCCCGGCGCCAGGGTCCCGCGCCCGTAGCCGCCGGTCGCCGCCACCGCGAGCCGCTCGCCAGCCGAGGGATTGGCCGCCGGATAGAGGTGCTGGACCACGGCGTCGTGGACGATGCGCACCAAGTCGTCCATGCGGTCGCAGAGATAGCGGGCGCAGGCCAGCCCGTTCTGGTGCTCCATAAGCCTGCCCTGAGCCTCCTGGTGGCCCGCGTCGAGCAGCGTCTTCAGTTCCGGGACAAGTCTCGCGCGCAGTTCCGCCGCATCGCTGATCGGCTGGTTGCCGAGGCTCTTGAGGACGTTCTTGGGACTAGGAAGGGTCATGGAACAACCGCGCACGAGGAACCGTTTGACTTACCACCGGATGGGGGCTCCGCCCAAGGGCGGAGTGACGGGCACCGTCTGAACGGTCAGCCTGTTCTTTATAAGAGATAGTGTTTGACATAAAAAACACCGAGTTCTATAAACCGGACACGCGCCGATTTGAGCATGCAGATTGCGGGCGCGAAACAAGTGCAGCTAAAGCGCCGGGTGCGTGATGACCCTGAAGGGTCGGCGTCCCATGCGCGGAACATGGGATCGAACACGATGAGCCTGACCCGCCGCCTCCTGATCGCCGCCTCCCTGGCCACGGGCCTCGCCTCCCTGGCGACCGCCGCCGCCGCGCAGGTGAAGGAGATCCGCATCGACTATGCCACCTACAACCCGGTCAGCCTCGTCCTCAAGGACAAGGGCTTCCTCGAGAAGGAGCTGGAGAAGGACGGCATCAGCGTGCGCTGGGTGCAGTCGCTGGGCTCCAACAAGGCGCTCGAATTTCTCAATGCCGGCTCGATCGACTTCGGCTCCACGGCCGGCGCAGCCGCCCTGATCGGCAAGATCAACGGCAACCCGATCAAGTCGATCTACGTCTATTCCCGCCCCGAATGGACCGCGCTGGTCACCCGCAAGGACACGAGCATCACGAAGGTCGAGGACCTGAAGGGCAAGCGGGTCGCCGTGACCCGCGGCACCGATCCGCACATTTTCCTGGTGCGTGCCCTGCAGGAAGCCAAGCTCACCGAGAAGGACGTGAAGCTCGTTCTCCTCCAGCACCCGGACGGCCGCACCGCGCTCGAGCGCGGCGACGTGGATGCCTGGGCCGGCCTCGACCCGCTGATGGCGGCCGCCGAGGTGGAAAGCGGCGCCCAGCTCTTCTACCGCAATGCGGGAACCAACACCTGGGGCGTCCTCAACGTCTCGGAATCCTTCGCCAAGGACAATCCCGCCCTCGTGCAGCGCGTGCTCAAGGCCTATGAGGAAGCCCGCAAGTATGCGCTGGCCAACAAGGACGAGCTGAAGAAGACCCTGGTTGCCTATACCAAGTTGTCCGACACCGTGATCGAGCGCCAGCTCGAGCGTACGGAGCTGACCCATTCCAATATCGGCCAGCCCCAGGTCGACACGATCCTCGCGGCGGGGCTCGCCCTGCAGCAGGCGGGCGTCATCGCCCCTGACGCCAATGTGCGCACCGCCGTCGATTCCCTCATCGACCGCCGGTTCGCGACCGCATCGCGCTGATGACTTCATCACGGGAGAGCGCCGTGACAGGCCAAGCTACAAGCAACGCCTGGTCCTCCCATGAGGGTGCCGCCGCTCTCGCGGCCCCCGCCTCGACCGAGAAGCGACGCGCCTTCGACTGGCGCCTCCTTCTCGGCTTTTTATTGCCCGTTGCGGTTGCGCTTCTCTGGGAAGCCGCCGTTCGTCTCGGCCTCGCGCAGGGCCGCCTCGTTCCGCCGCCGAGCCGCATCATCGCGACGCTCTGGGGACTGGCGCAGACCGGCGAGCTGTGGACCCATACCTGGATGACGCTCTGGCGCGTCCTCGTCGGCTTCGTGATCGGGGCCGTTGCCGGGATCGTGCTGGGCGCGCTGTCCGGCTCCAGCAAGACCATCCGGCAACTCCTCGACCCGACCCTCCAGGCCCTGCGGGCGATTCCCTCGATCGCCTGGGTGCCGCTGTTCATCCTGTGGCTCGGCATCTTCGAGGCCTCGAAGGTGGCGCTGATCGCCGTCGGCGTGTTCTTCCCGGTCTATCTTGGGATCGCCGGCGCGATCCTGTCGGTCGACCGCAAGCTCGTGGAAGTGGGCCACGTGTTCCGCCTCTCGCGCGTTCAGCTCGCGCGCCGCATCCTGCTGCCGGCGGTTCTGCCCGAGGCCGTGATCGCCTTGCGCTCGGGCCTCGGCCTCGGCTTCATGTTCGTCGTGGCGGCCGAGTTCATGGGCGCCTCGGAGGGCCTCGGCTATCTGCTCGTGGACGGGCAGCAGATGGGCAAGCCCGATCAGATCCTCGCGGCGATCATCGCTTTCGCGCTGCTGGGCAAGCTCGCCGACAGCCTCCTCGTCGCGGGCACCAAGCCGCTCGTGCGCTGGCAGGACACCGTGCGGGAGCGCTTGTGATGCTGAACCTCGAGCACCTCTCGAAAACCTATGCCGACGGCACACGCGCGCTTTCCGACGTCAATCTAACCGTGCAGGAAGGCGAGATCGTCTCGCTGATCGGCGGCTCGGGCTGCGGCAAGACCACCTTGCTGCGCCTCATCGCCGGCCTCGACCGGGCGAGCGCGGGCCGGATCCGCCTCGACGACGAGGTGCTCTCGGGCCCTCACCCGTCCGTCGGCATCGTGTTCCAGGAGCCGCGCCTGCTGCCCTGGCTGTCGGTGTCCGACAACATCGCCTTCGGCCTCGACGGCATCGGGGCCGCCGAGAAGAAGGCGCGCGTCGCCCATGCGCTCGACAAGATCGGCCTGTCGGAGCACGCGAACCGCTGGCCCCGCGACCTGTCGGGCGGCCAGCAGCAGCGCGTCTCCATCGCGCGCGCCTTCGTGACCAACCCGAAGGTGCTGCTTCTCGACGAGCCGTTCTCGGCCCTCGACGCCTTCACGCGCGCGAGCCTGCACGAGCATCTGCTCGGCCTGTGGGAGGAGACGCGCCCCACCGTCGTGCTCGTCACCCACGACGTGCAGGAGGCGGTGACGCTGGCCGACCGGGCCGTCGTCATGCAGCCGAAGCCGGGCCGCATCTTCGACGAGCTGCCGCTGACGCTGTCGCGCCCGCGCGACAGGACGGGCCTCCCCTTCGAGACCTCCGTGCGCCGCGTCTTGACGGCCCTGGACCATTCCCTCAAAGCTCCCCAGCAGCAGCCTCAACGCGAGCGCGACCGCCAGGCCGCCGCGTTGTGGTGGTAACAATCTCAAGGACATCATCATGGATGCGACTGCGCTTCGCGCCCTCCAGGCGCCGCTGAAGGATCAATACCGCGGCGACCCGAACTCCGCCGTGATCACCCTGAAGGCCCAGGGCACGCTCGACGACCAGCACATCGCCTGCAAGGTCGAGACCGGCCGCGCGCTCGCCGTCGCGGGCCTCCATCCGGCCACCGGCGGCTCCGGCGCGGAGCTGTGCTCGGGCGACATGCTGCTCGAGGCGCTCGTCGCCTGCGCGGGCGTGACGCTCAAGGCTGTCGCGACCGCCCTCGAGATCGACCTGCGCCACGGCGCCGTAAAGGCCGAGGGCGACCTCGATTTCCGCGGCACCCTCGGGGTCGACAAGACCGCCCCCGTCGGCTTCCGGAACATCCGCCTGTCCTTTGAGGTCGACACGGATGCCCCGCAGGAGAAGATCGACCAGTTGCTCAAGCTCACCGAGCGCTACTGCGTGGTCTTCCAGACCCTCAACAACAAGCCGGAGCTGAGCGCCACGCTGACCCGCAAGTAGGATCGTCGGCTCATTCGCTCGATGGATGCGACATGGCCGGGCTTGCCCCGGTCATGTCGTTGGAAGAGCGCCGCGCTTCTCCCATCGCGGGCACCGGCACGAAGCCGGTGATGACCTACGGGATGTCCAGAGCGAGGATAGGAAGGCTGAGATGTTGTTAGTTCCCAGCCACCAGCGTTCTTGGCGCGCCGCTGATCGCCACGGCGGTGCCGCCGCGGATCTCCTGCACGGTCAGGCCGCGCTCGTTGGTGCCGTCGGGATTGAAGCGGAATACGCCGTCGGCCCCGGCGAAGCCTGCGGGGTTCGTGAGCATCCGGTCGGTGAAGGCCTGCGCGCCCTGCATCCGGGCGAGCGCCGCCGCCAGGGTCACGGCATCGTAGGACAGGGTCGCCAGCCGGATCGGATCGACGTTGAAGCGCGCGCGGTAGCGCTCGGCGAAGGCCGTGAAGCCGCGCTTGTCGGGGGCCGCGAACCAGCCGCCCTGCAGAACGGGCAGAGCCGTCACGCGCGGCTCGTCCCACAGGCCCGTCCCGAGCGGCTTCACGCGCAGCGGGTCGAAGCCTGCCATCTGCAGCGCCTGGGCGATTGCGGGCAGCCCGTCGCCGTTGTCCGGAATGAACAGGGCATCGGCCTGCGGAGCGGGGCCGCCAATCACGCCGGCCAGGCGCCGCACGGCTTCTTGAGGCTGGCCAGACGGGTAGAATTCGAGCGCCGCGATGCGGATCGCCTGCCGGGCCGCCGCCTGCTGCAGCCGCGCTCCGGCCACCCGGCCGTATTGGTTCTCGGGGACCAGGGCCGCGATGGAGCGACGCCCCTGGCTGACCGCGAAGGACACGATACGGTCCACCTCCTCCTGCACGAGGAAGCTCAGGAGATAGACGCCCTGAGTGGCGACGCTCGCATCCGTCGAGAAGCCGATGACCGGCTTGCCGCGGGGGCGCGCCATCTGCCCGACGGCCTGGACGGAGCCGGCGAAGAGCGGCCCGACGATGAGCTCGGCGCCCTCGGCCAAAGCCTGCTGGGCGGCCGCCTGCGCACCCTCGGGCGTGCCGCCGTCGTCCTTCACCAAGAGGGTGAGGTCCGCGTCCTGGAATTCGCTCAGGGCCAGTTCGGCTGCGTTGCGCAGGCTCTGCGCCGCCACGGCGCCCTGCCCGGCCCCGGACATGGGCAGGATCAACGCGACCTTGACGGGGCCGCTGCCGATGGTGGTGCCCGGGATCGCCCGGACGGGCGGAGCACCCGGCATATGCCCATCGGGCGACGGGGTATCGGCCGCATAGAGCGGCTCGGACGGCGCGGTCGCGGCGGGCCGGCTCGGCTTTCGGGCCGGAGCGCGGCTGCCCGAGCTGACGCATCCGGACAGGACGAGCGCCGCGGATACAATGGCAATCCAGACCGCGCGGCCGGAACCACCGTCTGGTCGAACGATGAAGCGCGCCATCTCCACCCCCTTTGGAAACAGCCCTAGCGATGGAAAGAAGCGTGACAGCAAAAGGTAAACATTGTTTCCAATGCAGGACCGGGGTCTCTCCGACCCAGCTTCCGCACCGACGCCCCTCATGCGACAGTGACCGACGATGAGCCAGAGAATCGACAATCGAACCAAGCGGCGCGAGCCGAGCGACCGGATCGCCACCTTCACGGCCTTCGGGCTCGCCGCCGAGGCAAAGCCCCTCACCCCGGGCCTCTACGTGGTCGCGACCCCCATCGGCAACCTGCAGGACGTGTCCTTCCGGGCGCTGAACGTGCTCGCCGCCGCGGACGCGGTCCTGGCCGAGGATACGCGGGTGACGAAGACCCTCCTCGCCCATTACGGCATCACCACCCCGCTCGTGTCCTATCACGAGCATTCCAACGATGCCGTGCGCGAGCGCATGGTCCACCGGATCCGCGAAGGCCAGGCGCTGGCCCTCGTGTCGGACGCCGGCACGCCGCTGGTGTCGGATCCGGGCTACAAGCTCGTGCAGGCCGCCATCGAGGAAGGACTGCCGGTCACGCCGATTCCCGGCCCCTCCGCGGTGCTGACCGCGCTCGTCGCCTCGGGCCTGCCGACGGACCGCTTCTTCTTCGAAGGTTTCCTGCCCTCGAAGAGCGGGGCGCGCCGCACGAGACTTTCCGAGATCGGCGCGATCCCCGGGACGCTCATGCTCTTCGAGGGCCCGCACCGGCTGCCGGAAATGCTCGCCGATGCCGCGGAGGTTCTGGGCGAGCGCCAAGCCGTCGTGGCGCGCGAACTCACCAAGATGTTCGAGACGATCCGGCGCGGCACGCTGCCCGAACTCGCCGAGCAATTCGCTCAGGAAGGTCCGCCCAAGGGCGAGATCGTGGTGCTGATCGGCGAGGCGACGAAAGAGATGCACGCAGCCGAGGCCGATGCGGCGCTCGACGGCCGGCTCGAAGCGGCATTGAAGAATCATTCGATCAAGGATGCCGCGGCGCTCGTCGCGGCGGACCTCGAGCTGCCCAAGCGCGAGGTCTATGCCCGCGCGCTGGCGCTTGCGAAGAAGGACGCATGAAGAGCGCCCTGGAGCATCGACAGGCGACTTTTCTGCGCGGCCACCGCGCCGAATGGATCGCCCTGCTGGTCCTGGTGGCAAAGGGCTATCGCCCGCTTGCCCGCCGCTACGCGGCCGCGGGCGGCGAGATCGACCTGATCGTAATGCGCGGCGACACCATCGCGTTCGTCGAGGTGAAGGCGCGCGGTCTGATGGACGATGCGCTCTCGGCCATCACGGCCAGGAAGCGCCAGCGCTTCTCGCGGGCGGTGCGCGCGTGGCTCTCCCGCAATGCGTGGGCCGCCGGCAAGACCTGGCGCGCCGATGCGGTGTTCCTTGCGCCCAGGAGATGGCCGCGGCACATCGTGTCGGCGTTCGACCTGGAGATGCGCTAGCGCATCGTGTTGACGAGTGGATCCGGTTTTCGCTGACGCGGCCCTTCGGGTCCACGATGAACGATGCGCCGGCCAAGCGAGGGAGCATCGGATCCGACCCCAAAAGTGGACCCACTTTTGGGTCCGATGCTCTAGGCGGCCATCCGGTGCCGGTCCTCGACGGCCTCGCGGATATGCCGCGCCAGTTCCTGCACCACATGGTTGCCGCCGTCGCGCGGCAGGTAGAGATTGACCATGAAGGGCGGCAGGGCCGGCAGGCCCGAATCCGCTCCCAGCACGTCGAAGCCGCTCGGCACGGTCGAGGCCATCCAGGCCATCACGGCGATGTCCGCCGCCACCGTCGCCACCTGGGCCGAGGTGTTCGTCACCTCGGAGACCGAGCGCCATTCGATGCCAGCCTTCTGCAGCGCCTCGCGGATCGGGGCACGGAACGCGCAGTCGGAACAGCCGATGGAGACGGGCAGCGGACGCTGGCGCGCCGCATCGCCGCCCCGGGCTCCGACCCATACGAGCCGGTCCATGACGAGATTCTCGCCGTCGGGATCGCAGGCCATCTCGGTGGCCAGCACCACGTCGACCTTGCCGTCGTAGAGCTTCGCACGGAGCGACGCGCTGGAGCCGCTGTTGAGCGAGATCTGCACGCGCGGGTAGCGGCGCGCGAAATCCTTCAGGAAGGTCGGCAGGTAGGTGGTGATGATGTCGCTCGGGATGCCGAGCCTCACCTCGCCTTCGAATTCCGGCGTCGTCATCTCGGTCCAGATCTCATCGTTCAAGGCGAGCATCCGCTTCGCCCGCCCGAACAGCCGTTCGCCGGCCGTGGTCAGGGTGATGCCGCGCCGGTCGCGGACGATGAGGTCCTCGCCCAGCGTCTCTTCCAGCCGCTTGATCTGCTGGCTCACAGCAGCCTGGGTGAGGTTGAGAACCCCTGTGGCGGCCGTCATGCCGCCGGCATCCACCACGGCCACGAAGGCCCTCAAAAGGCTGACATCGAGATTGCGCGCCATGCTCGGCCTCAATAACGGATCGTTATCGTCAACATAATGAACATTCGTTTCCATTATGCAAGGGCTAGGCGCATTCTGGTCTCATCGAATTTGAGGAGACAGCCATGACAGCCCACCCGGTCACCTTCCTTCGGACCTCCCACCCGTCGTCCGCCAAGCCGTCGCGCATCCGCAGCCTCTTCGCTTCCCTGATGCACGAAATCGAAATCCGCCGCGCCCTGCGCGAGGTCAGCGCCCTCGACGACGCCGCGATGCACGATATCGGCCTCACCCCCGGCAACATCGAGGATGTCGTCCGGTGCGGCCGGCATTAATCTCCGGATTTCGGAGCGAACAGGGTCACGGCCGCGGGCCGGATCGAAAAATGGGCGGGCGTCCGGGTCACGATCTCGCCATCCGCATTGATCGGCCTCGGCTTGCGCGTGCGGATGTCGAACTCCTGAGCCCGGACCGCCCGAACCTCGTTCCAGGCGCCGTGCTGCCCGTAGCGGAATGACCGCGCCATGAGGGCGAGCTTCCAGGCGCGCTCCAGTTCGAGACTGTAGAGGTCGAGATGCTGGTCGTCGATGGCGGCATCCTTTTCCACCGCGTTCCCGCCCCCGTAGAAGCGCCCGTTGCCGACCGCGATCTGCAGCGTTCGCACGCGAACGGATTCGTTCTCGCTGGTGATGGTGGCCCGGAAGGGCTTCGCCTGGGCCAGAACCTTCAGGGCTACCAGCGCATAGCCGAGGCGACCCCAGCGGCGCTTGATGTCCCGCGTCAGCTTCTGCGCCAGTTCCGCCGACAAACCGAGACTCGCCACGTTGAAGAAGGGCTCGCCGTTGACGATGCCGAGATCGATCTTGCGCGTCAGGCCGTCCGCAATGACCTGGGCGGCCCCGTCGAGATCGAAGGGAATGCCCAATGTGCGGGCGAGATCGTTGGCGGTGCCCAGGGGAAGAATTCCCAGCGGCAACCGTGCCTCGATCACACCGAAGGCGGCTGCGTTCAAGGTGCCGTCCCCGCCGCCGACGACGGCGCAGTCCACCTCCTTCGCATATTTGACGATGAGCGGCGACAGGTCCTCCCGGCGGCTGCATTCCAGGTGGACGGGCTCGATGCCATGATCCTTCAGGCGCTCGATGGCGACCTCGCACTGGGCGGCGCCGCTGCGGCTCTTGGCATTGACGATCAGAAGGGCGCGGCGTGGCATGCTCGACTACATGGAAAAGCTTGAGGGGATCCGCAAGGGGCGCCTTCGAAGCGGGGCCGTTGAATAACCCGCCTCCGGGCTTTTCGTTCACGCCGCCGGCGATGAAGAGTTGCCATCCTGAACTTTAGGGCCAATAACCCTGCTTCCCAAGGAGACCTGACGCATGACCCTCACCGTTGCGTTCCAGATGGATCACATCCGCAGCATCAAAATCGCGGGCGATACGGGCTTCGCGCTGCTGCTCGAAGCCCAGCGGCGCGGACATCGGGTCCTGCACTACACTCCCGACCGCTTGTCCCTTCGCGACGGCAAGGTCATCGCCATGGCGGAGAGCATCGAGGCGCGCGACGTCGAAGGCGACCATTTCAGCCTCGGGACGCCCGAGCGGATCGATCTGTCGGGTGTCGACGCGGTACTCATGCGCCAGGATCCGCCCTTCGACCTGGCCTATATCACGGCTACGCATTTTCTCGAGCGCATCCATCCCAAGACCCTGGTGGTCAACGATCCGACCCATGTGCGCAACGCGCCGGAAAAGATCTTCGTCACGCATTTCCCCCACCTGATGCCCCCGACCCTGATCTCCCGCGACAGGCAGGAGATCGACGAGTTCCGGCGCGAGCACGGCGACGTGGTGATGAAGCCGCTCTACGGCCACGGCGGCGCGAGCGTGTTCAAGGTCGGCCGCGAGGACCCGAATTTCGGCTCGCTCTACGACCTGTTCGCCAACCTGTTCCGCGAGCCCTGGGTGATCCAGCGCTTCCTGCCGAAGATCACCGAGGGCGACAAGCGCATCATCCTTATCGACGGCGAGGCGGCGGGCGCGATCAACCGGGTGCCGGCCGCCAACGACATCCGCTCGAACATGGTGCGCGGCGGCGCGGCGAAGCCCACGGACCTGACGCCGCGCGAGCGCGAGATCTGCGAGACCATCGGGCCCGATCTCAAGCGAATGGGCCTGATCCTTGTGGGCATCGACGTGATCGACGGCAACCTCACCGAGATCAACGTGACGGCCCCCACGGGCATCCGGGCCATCAAGCGCCTCGGCGGGCCGGATCTCGCGGTCAAGGTGTGGGACGTGATCGAGAGCAAGCTGGGGCGCTAGGCTCCACGCTCACCCGCCTTGGCTGAGGCCGGCCCGGTGAAGCGCCGCGAGCAAACAATCGGGGTCACCGGCACAAAGCCCGTGTCGACATCGGGGATTGCCTTACGCGGCCAGTTCCGCGATCACCGCATTGAGCACCGGGAAGCCCTTCGGGGTCACGGCGAGGCGCGAGCCGTCATGGCGGACAAGCCCCTCCTCTTCGAGGATCCGCAGACGCCTCTGGTTGATCGTCCTGCCCGTGAAGGCCTCGAAGCGGCGCGGATCCACGCCCTCCTTCAGGCGCAACCCCATGAGCAGGAACTCGTCGCCTTCGGCCTCGGAGGTTAGCACCTCCTCGTCGACGACGCCGTGGCCCTCGCGCTCCACCAGTTCCAGCCAGGTCTCGGGATGCTTCTCGGTCGCGGTGGCGAGCCGCGCGTTCCCCGTCACGAGACGCCCATGGGCGCCCGGGCCGATGCCCGCATATTCGCCGTAGCGCCAGTAGAGCAGGTTGTGCCGTGATTCCGCCCCGGGCCTGGCATGGTTCGAGATCTCGTAAGCCGGCAGGCCATGCTTCGCACAGGTTTCCTGCGTGATGTCGTAGAGGGCGCGGCCCGTCTCCTCGTCCGGCACCGTGATCTTGCCCGCATCGTAGAGGCGCTGGAACCAGGTACCGGGCTCGATGGTGAGCTGATAGAGCGACAGGTGCTCGACCGCATGCGAGATCGCCTGCTCCAGTTCCTCACCCCATTCGTGAGGCGTCTGGCCCGGACGGGCGTAGATCAGGTCGAAGGAATAGCGCTCGAAGATGGAAGCCGCGATCTTGACCGCGCCGAGGGCCTCCTCGACCGAATGCATGCGCCCGAGGCGCTTCAGGTCGGGGTCGTTGAGGGCCTGGACGCCGAGCGAGACCCGGTTGATGCCAGCTGTCCGGTAGCCGCGGAACCGCTCCGCCTCGACGCTGGTGGGATTGGCCTCGAGCGTCACCTCGGCCTTCGGGTCGATCCCCCAGGCGCCGCCGATGGCGTCGAGGATCGCCCCCACGGTCTGAGGACGCATGAGCGAGGGCGTGCCGCCGCCGAAGAAGATGCTCGTGACCGTACGCCCTGGGATCCGCGCGGCCATATGGGCGATCTCGCGCCGGAAGGCGGCCAGAAACCGCTCCTGGTCCACCGGCTGGTGGCGGACGTGGCTGTTGAAGTCGCAATAGGGGCACTTGGAGGCGCAGAAGGGCCAATGGACATAGACGCCAAAGCCCACATCGCGCGTCGGATGATCGATCATGGGCCGTATATGGCAGGTCTCCCGCCCGACGTCACGGGTGGCGTTGTCGCGATTCGGACGTCGTCATCCCGGGCGGGCAACCGGGATCCGGGATCGGCCCTGCCGCACCGAAAGCCCGTTCCCTCAAACTCTTCTGAACCCGACCACTCACAAGGTTGTTCACTCCCAGATCGTCTTCCGTTCTGGCCTCCGCTGGCGCGGAGCCCTAAGATCGGACGGCAGAGAGTTAGGAACCCAGCATGCGGCATTGGCGCGGCCCGTTCGACCGACAGGGCTACCATCACGGCAACCTGAAGGAGGCGCTGATCGAGGCAGCGCAGCGCTTCATTGCCGAGCGGGGCATCGGAGGCTTCACCCTGGCGGACGCGGCCAAGCTGGTCGGGGTCACGCCGGCGGCGCTCTACCGTCATTTCCGCGGCCGGGACGCACTCGTGGCCGAGGTCGCCTTCCGCGGCTACGACGAGCTGGCGAAGCGCCTCGGGCGGGCCTTGCAGAGCGAGGGCACGGCCCTGGAGCGCTTCACCCGCATGGGCGAGGCCTATCTGGCCTTCGCCGAGCAGGAGCCGGGCTTCTACACCGCCATGTTCTCCGCCAAGCCGGCCGAGGGCGAGGCGTCCTGCGGGCCGTTCTGGGCCAAAAGCATCCAGAGCGGCGGCAAGCCGGTCGGCAACGCCTTCGATTTCCTGGTCCAGGCCCTGTCCCAGACCTTCCCGGAGGGCTTCCAGAGCGTCGATGTCCGGTTCATCGCCATCGAGGTCTGGGCTCTGTCCCACGGCATCGCGACCCTCGACGCCGCAGGCCAGCTGCCGAAGGGCCCCGGCCTGCCCGACAAATACGAGCTGCTGCGGGCCGGCGTGCTCGCGCTCGTTCATGGCGCCCTAAAGGGCCGGTCGGACGCGTCTGCGAAATAATCGGAACACCCTCCCTTGAAAGCGCCAAGATCGATCCGCATGTTAATGTTGTTAGCATTAACATAGGGACCTCCAATGTCTGACTCTGCCTCCGCCGCCTGGAACGCGGGCCCGCATGCGGGCCCCTGGAACAACGGCGCTCACCGCCGCTGCGGGCGCAAGCCCGGACGCGGTCTGGAGATCGTCGGCATCATTCTGGGCTTCATCTTCGTCTGGCCGCTCGCGCTGGCCTATCTGGTGTGGAAAATGTGTGGATATCCGAAATACGACGAGGCGCGAGCCTTCTTCCGCGACTCCTTCGGCCGAGCCAAGGATGACTTCTTCGCCTCACGCGGTCCTGCCGGCTTCGGCGGCTTCGCCAGCACGGGCAATGCGGCCTTCGACGATTATCGCCGCAGCGAGCTCGAGCGCCTCGAGCAGGAGCGCCGCAAGCTCGACGAGGAGGCCCGCGAGTTCAGGAACTTCGTCGAGGAGCTGAAGCGGGCCAAGGACCGCGAGGAGTTCGATGCCTACATGGCCAAGCGCCGGGGCAACGGCACCACGAACGTCTAACCCGACGATCCAAGTCTGCGGAGCGCCCTTCGGGGCGCTCCTTCTTTTCGAACACCGTTTACGTCATGGCCGGGCTTGTCCCGGCCATCCCGATTGGAAGAAGGCTGCGCTTCAAAGGATCGGGATCACCGGCACAAGCTCGGTGATGACATCGAGAGCGTCACACCCGGTGCAGGCAACCGGCCGCGAGCTTCACGAAGGCGCGGGCGCGGTGGGACAGGCCCTCCGGCTCCGGCTTCGACCAATCGATGCCGTGCTTCTCCTCCGAGGAGATCTCCCCGAATGTCTCAGTGAACCCGTCCGGCTGGAACATGGGATCGTAGCCGAAACCCTTGTCGCCGCGCGGCGGCCAGACCACCTGGCCGAAGACCCGCCCCTCGAACAGCTCCTCGTGCCCGTCCGGCCAGGCGATGACGAGGGCAGAGACGAAATGGGCCTTCCGGTCCGTCGCCTCGCGCTTCAGCAGCTCGCGCTCCACCCGCTCCATGGCGGCATCGAAGTCCTTCTTCGGCCCGGCCCAGTCGGCCGTGAACAGGCCAGGCGCGCCGTCGAGCGCATGAACGCACAGGCCCGAATCGTCGGAGAGCGCCGGCAGGCCCGTGGCGATCGCCGCCGCATGGGCCTTGATGGCGGCGTTCTCGGCGAACATGTGGCCGGTTTCATCCGGGACCGGCAGTCCGAGTTCGCCGGCCGACACGGCCTCGACGCCGAAGGGAGCGAGCAGCTCCCGCATCTCCCTGAGCTTGCCCGCATTATGGGTGGCGATAACGACCTTGCCGGTCAGGGAACGATGGATGCTCATGCCACGGTCTTCTTCTGCAGATCGACCAGCTGCGCCACGCCGGCCTTGGCAAGCCGCAGGAGGCTCAGGAACTCCTCCTCCGAGAAGGGCTTGCCCTCGGCGGTGCCCTGAACCTCGACGATGCCGCCCGAACCCGTGATCACGAAATTCGCGTCGGTCTCGGCGGCCGAGTCCTCCGCGTAGTCGAGGTCGAGCACGGGCTGGCCCTGATAGATCCCGCAGGAGATCGCCGCGACGGGCTCGCGCAGGGGGTTGATCGAGATGATCGAGCGGTTCTGCATCCAGGTGAAGCATTCGTGCAGCGCCACCCAGGCGCCGGTGATGGACGCGGTGCGGGTGCCGCCGTCGGCCTGGATCACGTCGCAATCGACCACGATCTGCTTCTCGCCGATGGCCGGCAGGTTGACCACGGCGCGCAGGCTACGGCCGATCAGGCGCTGGATCTCCTGGGTGCGCCCGGAAGGCTTGCCGGAATTGACCTCCCGGCGGGTGCGCTCGTGGGTGGCGCGGGGCAGCATGGAATATTCCGCCGTCACCCAGCCCCGGCCGGTGCCGCGCAGCCACGGCGGCCCCTTCTCCTCGAGAGAGGCCGTGCAGATCACCCTGGTGTTGCCGAAGGAGACCAGGCAGGAGCCTTCCGCATAGCGCGCCACGCCCCGCTCCAGGGTGACGGGACGCAGTTCGTCGGGGGCGCGTTTGGAAGGACGCATGGCGGGTTTCTCCTGAAAGCTCTTGCGATTCCCCGCCTGTTTGGAGCCGCAGGACGGTTTAGGCAAGCGCAAGGGTTGCTTAAAGGACGTCCGATCCGCACATAATACTGACTTGCTGGGTGGAATTGTGAGAGCGTAGAACCCTTCGGATGCATCCTACCGGTCCATTTTCCCATCTGTCGGAAACCCGCGCCATCGCGGAGCTGAACGACCGTTCCCGCGAAATCTTCCGCCAGATCGTCGAGAGCTACCTCGTGACCGGCGAGCCCGTGGGCTCGCGCCATCTCTCCCGCATTCTGCCGATGACGCTGTCGCCCGCGTCGATCCGCAACGTGATGGCGGATCTGGAGTCGGCGGGCCTGATCTTCGCACCGCACACCAGCGCCGGACGGCTGCCGACCGAGACGGGGCTGCGCTTCTTCGTCGACGCCATGATGGAAATCGGCGACGTCACCTCCGAGGAGCGCTCGCGGATCGAGGCCCAGATGCGGGCGGCCGCCTCGGGCCATACCCTGGAAACGGCCCTGGCCGAGGCTTCCGCGCTCCTGTCCGGCGTCTCGCGTGGCGCCGGGGTCGTGGTGACGTCCAAGTCCAACGCACGCCTCAAGCACATCGAATTCGTACGGCTCGACCCGACCCGCGCCCTGGTGGTGCTCGTCTCCGAGGACGGCTCGGTGGAAAACCGCCTCCTCGACCTGCCGGCCGGGCTGCCCGCAGGCGCCCTGGTCGAGGCCGGAAACTTTCTCAATGCCCGCATCCAGGGCAAGACGCTCGGCGACGTGAAGCGCGAGATCCAGACCCGCCGCGAGGAGATGGAGCGCGAGCTCGACGCTCTGACCGCAAGGCTCGTGGAGGCGGGGCTTGCCACCACGGCGGGGCCGGCGGATTCCCGCCAGCTGATCGTGCGCGGCCAAGCCAACCTCCTCGACGACCTGAAGGCCGCCGAGGATCTGGAGCGCATCCGCCTGCTCTTCTCCGACCTCGAAACCCAGACCGACGTGATCGACCTCCTGAGCCGGGCCGAAGGCGGCGAGGGTGTGCGCATCTTCATCGGCTCGGAGAACAAGCTCTTCTCGCTCTCCGGCTCGTCGATGATCGCCGCCCCCTTCCGGGACGGCGGCCAGAAGATCGTCGGGGTTCTGGGCGTCATCGGCCCCACCCGTCTCAACTACGCCCGCATCGTCCCGATGGTCGATTACACCGCCAAGGTGATATCCCGCATCCTGGAACAGGGCCGATAAGCGCGAGTGCCGCTCCGCCCCTGCCCCCGCAAGGGAACCATCCCCGTCTGACGCGTTAACCCTCCTGTCCGCACATGCGGCCAATGTTCCTACCCATGGAGGAGGTTTCCTTGAAGACAGCAGCGATCATCGCCAGCGCCGGCCTCATGGCCCTCGGCACCCTCGGCCTCGCCCAGGCCCAGACCAGCGGCACCCCCGGCTCGCCCTTCCCGAACGCCGCTCCGCACGAAGTCCAGATGATCAACGGCGTACCCTGCCGGACCATTCTCGACCGCGAGAGCAACACGCGCGTCCCGGTCCAGTGCGCCAGCCAGGCCGGCATGATCGGAATGGATCCGACGACCACGGGCAGCGTTCTCGTCGCCCCGCGGGCCGCCGGGGCCCCGGTCTCCGGCACGCCGGCCTCTGCCTTCCCGACGGCCGCCCCCCACGAGATCCGGGTTATCAACGGCGTGCCGTGCCGGACCGTCCTGGTCCAGGGCACCGACCAGCGCGTTCCCGTCGAGTGCGCCCGGTAACCGTCCCACCCGTCGACAGGCGCGGACGCCTTGTTCCGCGCCTCCCCCTTCCATGCTGAAAGCGAAGCGCGATCCGGACAGGGCACAACGGCTCCATTGCGCTCCGCCGCTCGCCCGATCCATCCGAAAAGACCCGACCTGAGTCTCCTGCCGAGCCCGTAGAGCCCCTTCCGGTCGCCCCGATGCCTCGGCCTTCGGTTCGAGGCGCGCGACACCGGTCTCCCTTGGCTTTGGGGGGCCACCCTGCTATTGCGGCCTGAACATTCTTATATCAGCAGAATTATGACCGCTCGCACCTTCGACAACATCCGCAACTTCTCCATCGTGGCCCATATCGACCACGGCAAGTCGACGCTCGCCGACCGCCTGATCCAGACCACGGGGGCGCTCTCCGCCCGTGAGATGACGGAGCAGGTGCTCGACAACATGGATATCGAGCGTGAGCGTGGCATCACGATCAAGGCGCAGACCGTGCGCCTCGACTACAAGGCGCAGGACGGCAGGACCTACATCCTGAACCTCATGGACACGCCCGGGCACGTGGACTTCGCCTACGAGGTCTCGCGGTCGCTGGCAGCCTGCGAGGGATCTCTGCTGGTGGTCGATGCCTCCCAGGGCGTGGAGGCCCAGACCCTCGCCAACGTCTATCAGGCCATCGATGCCAACCATGAGATCGTGCCGGTCCTCAACAAGATCGACCTGCCCGCCGCCGATCCTGACCGGATCAAGGAGCAGATCGAGGAGGTAATCGGCATCGACGCGTCCGACGCGGTGCCGATCTCGGCCAAGACCGGCCTCAACATCGAGGGCGTGCTGGAGGCCATCGTCCAGAAGCTGCCGCCGCCGAAGGGCGACCCTGATGCCCCGCTCAAGGCGCTTCTGGTCGATTCCTGGTACGACGCCTATCTCGGCGTGGTCGTGCTCGTGCGCATCGTCGACGGCACGATGAAGAAGGGCCAGACCATCAAGATGATGGGCACCGGCGCCTCCTACGCGCTCGACCGCGTCGGCGTGTTCTCGCCGAAGATGACCGAACTGGCCCAGCTCGGCCCCGGCGAGGTTGGATTCTTCACGGCCTCGATCAAGGAGGTGGCCGACACCCGTGTCGGCGACACCATCACCGACGATCGCAAGCCCACCGCCGAGGCGCTGCCCGGCTTCAAGCCCGTGCAGCCGGTGGTGTTCTGCGGCCTCTTCCCGGTCGATGCCGCCGAGTTCGAGAACCTGCGCTCCGCCATGGGCAAGCTGCGCCTCAACGACGCCAGCTTTTCCTACGAGATGGAAACCTCCGCGGCCCTCGGTTTCGGCTTCCGCTGCGGCTTCCTCGGCCTGCTGCATCTCGAGATCATCCAGGAGCGCCTGGAGCGCGAGTTCAACCTCGATCTCATCTCCACGGCTCCGTCCGTGGTCTATCATCTGAAGCTGCGCGACGGTTCGACCATCGAGCTGCACAACCCGGCCGACATGCCGGACGTGATGAAGATCGAAAGCATCGAGGAGCCGTGGATCCGCGCCACCATCCTCACGCCCGACGATTATCTCGGGTCGGTCCTCAAGCTCTGCCAGGAGCGGCGCGGCGTCCAGATCGACCTCAACTATGTCGGCAAGCGCGCCATGGTGGTCTACGACCTGCCGCTCAACGAGGTGGTGTTCGATTTCTACGACCGCCTGAAGTCGATCTCGAAGGGCTACGCCTCCTTCGACTACCACATCTCCGACTACCGCGAAGGCGACCTGGTGAAGATGTCGGTGCTCGTCAACGGCGAGCCTGTCGATGCGCTCTCCATGCTGGTCCATCGCGACCGGGCCGAGGGTCGCGGCCGCGCCATGTGCGAGAAGCTCAAGGAGCTCATCCCGCCGCACATGTTCCAGATTCCCGTGCAGGCCGCCATCGGCGGCAAGATCATCGCCCGCGAGACCATCCGGGCCCTGCGCAAGGACGTGACGGCCAAGTGCTACGGCGGCGACGCCTCCCGCAAGCGCAAGCTGCTCGACAAGCAGAAGGAAGGCAAGAAGCGGATGCGTCAGTTCGGCAAGGTCGACATCCCACAGGAGGCCTTCATCGCCGCGCTGAAGATGGACACCTGATCGAGAAACCTCGAAGCGTCTTCCGCTCACATCAAGGCCCGGCTTTTACCCAGGCCGGGCCTTTCATTTTGTTGCTGCACTGCAGCAGCAAAGGCTGGAACCTGCCCCCCGCCTCAGAGTTCAACTCAGCGCGGGGCTTTGGTCTCTCCAATATGATCGCTGGCTGAAGAACGGGGTCTTCCGACGCCGGGCTTCGGCACGTCCATAGGGGCACAGGGCCGAATCGTTCCGCATGCCGCACATCCGAGCCACAGGATCTCGTTCAAAGGAGAACCCATGTCTTCGTCCCTGCGGGCCACGCTGCCGACGCTTTTCGCCCTTCTTCTCGGCTACGCTCTCATGCAGGTCGGCAATACCCTCCAGGGCACGCTGCTCAGCGTGCGTGGGAGTATCGAGCAGTTCACGCCGACGGAGATCGGCGCCGTGGGCGCCGCCTTCTGGGGCGGGATCGTGATAGGCTCGCTTTACGCCGGGCGCGTGATCCAGCAGGTGGGCCATACCCGCACCTTCGCGGCGCTGGCGGCGGTTGCCGCGTCGACCGCGCTGTTCCACCTCCTGGTGATCAGCCCGGCCGTCTGGATCGCCGCGCGGGCTCTGACCGGCTTCTGCTTCGCCGGCCTCTTCATCGTGGTCGAAAGCTGGCTCAACGCTTCCGTGACCGCCCAAACCCGTGGACAGGTTCTCAGCGTCTACGGCATGACCGGACTGATCGCTGGCATTGGTGGGCAGATGCTTCTGCCGGCGGGCGATCCATACGGCTACCGCCTGTTCTGCTTCGTCGCCATTCTCATCTGCCTCGCTCTGGTCCCGACCGCCCTGTCGCGCGCCACCGCGCCCGCTCATGCGGTCAGCGACACGAAGATCAACCTGATGCAGCTCTACCGCCAATCACCCTTCGGCGTGGTGGCGGCCGTTCTCTGCGGCGTCACCACGAGCTCGTTCTTCGCGCTCGGACCCATCTGGGCGCAGGAGCGCGGACTGGACACCACAGAAATCGCGATCTTCATGGCCTGCGGCACGCTCGGCGGGTTCGCCACCACCTATCCGCTGGGCTGGCTTTCGGACCGCATGGACCGGCGCCACGTGATCATCGGGGCCTCGGCGATGGCGGCCGCGATCCTGCTCGCGCTCATTCATTTCGTGCCGCTCACGGTGCCGGTGTGGCTGATCTTCCTCTATGTGGCCGTCTTCGGCGGCAGCGTGATCCCGACCTACAGCATCGTCACCGCCCACGTGAACGATATGGTGAAGCCCGGCGAGTTCGTCGCGGCGGCGGGCGGGCTTCTGATCCTGCAGGGCGTGGGTGCCACGGTCGGCCCGATCATCGCCGGCATGGCGATGACGGAGTTCGGACGGTTGGGCCTTCTCTACGTCGTGATCATCGCCCAGGCGCTCATGGCGATCTGGGGCGCCTATCGCAGCCTGCAGCGCGCCGCGCCTCCATCGGAGAAAAAGGAGACCTTCGTTCCCGAACCCTCCATCCCGGTCGGCACGCAGCTGGAAGCCTCCTGAACGCCTCCAGCCGGTCGGGCGCTATACCAGCAGCGATTGACCGCCGTCGATCCAGACCGGCGTGCCGGTGATGTGCCGTGCACGGTCGGAGGCGAGGAAGAGCACGAGGTCGGCCACCTCGTCGCTCGTGCCCGGATCCTGGCCGGTCAGCGGGATAGAGCCGGCCGGATATTCGGCAGGAACCTCGGCCTCTTCCGTATGCCGCTTCGTAGTGTTGTCTGAGATCTCCGTGTCGATCTTGCCGGGACAGACCACATTCACGCGGATCCTGTGCTTGGCGAGTTCGACGGCTAGCATCTGCGCCATCGCCACCTGGGCCGCCTTGCTGGCCGAATAAGCGGTCGCGCCCGCGCTGGTGAAGGTCCGCGATCCGTTGATCGACGCCGTGATGACGATGGCGCCCCCGCCCTTCTTCAAATGCGGGACCGCATGATGGAGCGTGAGATAGGTGCCGCGCAGATTGGTATTGATCGTGCGGTCCCATTCCTCGGGCTGCAGCTCGTCGATGGGAGCCCAGACGCCATTGATGCCCGCATTCGCGAACACGATATCGAGGCGGCCGAAGGCCTGGAGCAGATCGGCCAGGGCCTTGCGCATCTGACCGTCATCCGCGACGTCGGCCACCAGCGCGACGGCTCTGCCGCCGGCCTGCTCGATCTCCTCGGCGACCTTGCGGATTTCGTCGTCGGTGTGGCTCAGCACGCCGATCATAGCGCCCTCGCGCGCGAAGCGCAGGGCGGCCGCCTTGCCGATGCCGGATCCTGCGCCCGTCACGAGCGCGACCTTGCCTTGAAGCTCCATGATACTGCCTTTCCTCCAAGCGGACCTGTCCCTGAACCGGAGGAAGCGGCGCCTTGTTCCCTCCGCCTACGCCAGGCCGACGCGGCGCCCGGAGGCATCGACCACCGGCTCGCCGTCTTCCTTGACGAATTCGCCCTGCGGTGGCGGCAGGATGTCGAGCACCGTCTCGGACGGGCGGCAGAGCCTCACCCCCATGGGCGTGACGACGATCGGGCGTTCGATCAGGATCGGATGCGCCATCATGGCGTCGAGCAGATCATCGTCGCTCAGAGAAGGATCTCCGAGGCCGAGCTCCTCGTAGGGCGTGCCCTTCCGGCGGATCACGTCGCGGACGCTCACACCCATGCGCTCGATCAGCTGACGAAGGAGCAGACGCGTCGGGGGCGTCTTCACATACTCGACGATGTGCGGCTCGATCCCGGCGTTTCGGATCAGCCCCAGGGTGTTGCGGGAGGTCCCGCATTGGGGATTGTGGTAGATGATCACGTCCATGACGTTTCCTGACGATGGAGGGCGGGGCTTGCGCAGGCCATTCTGTCTCAAGGCTGGAGGATGGCGCATCCCTGGCGCGTCAGATCAGCCCTGACATGCGGGTCCGCTCTGCACCTTCAACCGCGCCAGCAGATGCTGTGCGAGTGCATTGTAGGCCGAGCGGGTCTCGATGCCCGACAGGGAGAGCTCGAGCACCCACTTGCCCGCCAGCGGAACGATCAGGGTCTCGACCGTCAGGGCATGGGAGGCGGTCGGCAGATTCGGATCGATCCAGGTGGCGGACCACCGCGTCGCGCCGGCATCGGACGACAACGAAACCGACTGCGCCGGGCGTCCGAGAAGCTCCTCATAATCCTGCTGCAGGGCGGCGGCATCGCGACTGGCAAGATCGGGCTGCGGCATGTCGCGCAGGTCTTGGGCGGACCGAAGTCCCACGGAAAGCTCCTCGTCGGAGGACACAGCCTTAATCACGGTTTCGGTCCTGCGCCATTCATCCGGCAGAGAGAGGAAGAAGCAGAGATCCGACGCTGCCCGGCCGGAGACCGTCGTCTGGCGAGCAGCCGGATCGAACCGCACCTGGACGGGTTCGCTCATGGAGGCCTGATCGAGCGGATCATTGGCGGCCTGGGCCACGGAAGCCATGGCCCATCCTGCCAGAATGACAGCCCCGCGGGCCCATGCTCTCCAATCGTCTACGCTGCGCACCATGGCCTCCAGCCGTAGCGGACCCTCACAACCATAGCAACGCATCCGAAGCGCAACGGTTGCCTGTCCACAGCGACGCTTCCGCGCGGGATACCGGGCGGATCTCTTCCCGGTCCGGGCCGGCAGACCTCGGAGGAGACGGCGTGCTGGCAGCAAATTCAAGAGAAAGGCGGGCTCAGGGCCCGCCCTCCTCGTCCGTGATCAGCCGCGGGCGCGGGCGCGGATCATGAAGGTGTCGTAGGCGTATTCCGCCACCTGGAACCAGAGATATTCTTCGCCGCGGAACGCCTTGTAGCTGTCGTAGATCTTCTTGAAGTCGGCATTCTTGGCCGAGATCTCGTCATAGACCTCGTTGGCCGCCTTGTAGGCCGCGTCCATGATCTCCTGCGAGAACGGGCGCAGCTGTGCGCCGTTGCCGACCAGGCTGCGCAGGGCGGCCGGGTTGCGGGCGTCGTACTTGGCTTGCGTGTCGACGTTCACGTAGCCTGCGGCGGCCTGGACGGCCGCCTGGTAGGACTTGGGCAGCTCGTTCCACTTCTGCAAATTGACGTAGAAGTGGATGGCGGGGCCGCCTTCCCAGAAGCCCGGGTAGTAGTAGTACGGCGCGACCTTGTTGAGACCGAGCTTCTCGTCGTCGTAGGGCGCCACCCATTCGGCGGCATCGATGGTGCCGCGCTCCAGCGACGGATAGAGATCGCCGCCGGCGATCTGCTGGGGCACCACGCCGAGCTTGCCCATGATCTGGCCGGCCAAGCCGGCGATGCGCATCTTGAGACCCTGGAGATCCTGGACGGTCTTGATCTCCTTGCGGAACCAGCCGCCCATCTGCACGCCGGTATTGCCCCCGGGCAGAGCGTAGACGTTGTGCTTGGCATAGAACTCGTTGAGCAGGGTATTGCCGTTGCCCTGATAGAGCCAGGCGTTCATCTGGCGGGAGTTGAGGCCGAAGGGCAGCGAGGTGCCGATGGCGAAGGTCGGGTCCTTGCCCACGTAATAGTACGAGCAGGTATGGCCCATCTCGACCGTTCCACCGCCGATGGCGTCGAGCGCCTGAGGCGCGCCGACGATCTCGCCGGGTGCGAAGGTCTGAATCTGGAACTTGCCGTCGGTCGCTTCCGCGACGAGCTTAGCGAAGGTCTCGCCGCCACCATACAGCGTATCGAGGGATTTCGGGAAGGCCGAGGTCAGGCGCCAGCGAACCTCCGGGTTCGATTGGGCGATGGCCGGCTTGGCAACGGCTCCTGCGGCGGTGCCGAGGGTGGCAGCCTGGAGGAATGCACGACGTTTCATGGGCGTCCCTTTCATTCGTTTCCGCTTCAAGGCGCACATGAGACCGAAAGTTTCAACGCGACGCACTCAAACGAATAGTTGAGACGCCCCTATAGCGAGCCGGGCGGAAGATGGGAGAGGGTTCGAAGCAGGGACTTCATGCATCCAGCGCATGCGTGAGCTGGCCCGGAGACGAAGCTCGCGGCCAGCTGCACCAAACCGTCCGGTGTCGCGGAAAAGGACCGTCAGAAGATCAGCTCGCCTGCGCCCCAGGCGAGGAGGATCAGGAGGATGAACGCGAGGAGAAACAGGCCGAACAGGACCTTGGCGATCGTCTTGGCCCCGGAGGCGACGCCGGTGAACCCCAGGGCGCCCGCCACAAGGGAAACTACCAGAAAGATCAGAGCCCATTTCAGCATGTGCGTATCCTTGTCGCTTATGGCCGAGCTACAGGGATTAAGCGCCCAAGCTTGATCCGGTTCCGGTTGCCAGGGCTCAGATCACGACGGTGACCTTCTCGGCCGCGCGGGTCAGGGCCGTGTAGAGCCATCGGCTGCGATGCTCGCGAAATGCGTAGGACTCGTCGAAGAGAACGAGGTCGTCCCATTGCGAGCCCTGCGCCTTGTGCACGGTCAGCGCGTAGCCGTAGGTGAACTCGTCGGATTCCTTGCGCAGGACGAACGGCACCTCTTCTTCGGTTCCCTCGAAGAAGGCCTTGTGCACCGCGACATCCACGGACCGGCGACGGGCGTCGTCGTCGGGCAGCACGTCCATGCGGATGAAGTCGTTGCGGATGCCGCGCAGAGCCTGGATGGTCCAGGTGCCGCCGTTGAGCAACCCCTTGGTCTTGTCGTTGCGCAGGCACACGAGCTTCTCGCCCGCCGCCGGCATGGGATCGCGGTAGCCGTTCAGTTCGCGCAGGCGCGTGTTGTACAGGCGCCGGGTCTTGTTGAGGCCGACGAGAACCTGATCGGCCGCCATGACGGCGGCGGCGTCGATCTCGCGGCGGTGGATGATGCGGCTTTCGCCGTAGGTCCCGGGCCCCAGACGCCCGCCCTCCCGAACCGTCATCGACAGATGGATGATGGGATTGTCCTTGGCCTGCCGGTGCACCTCCGTGAGCATCACGTCGGGCTCGCCGTCCGTGAAGAAGCCCCCGCCCTTTACCGGCGGCAACTGCGCCGGATCGCCCAGGACGAGAACGGGCTGCCCGAATGACAGGAGATCGCGCCCGAGTTCCTCGTCGACCATGGAGCATTCATCGATGATGATGAGGTCGGCCTTGGAGGCCGGGGCCTGACGGTTGAGCACGAATTGCGGACCGTTCTCGTCCGACTCCCGCGAGCGGTAGATCATGGAATGGATCGTCGAGGCCTCGGTGCAGCCCTTGGTGCGCAGCACCAGAGCCGCCTTGCCCGTATAGGCGCCGAAGGCCACCTCGCCGTCCACGTTCTCGGCGATGTGCTTGGCGAGCGTCGTCTTGCCCGTGCCGGCATAGCCGAAGAGACGGAACACCGGACGGTCGCCGCGGCGCAGCCAGTCGGCGACGGCTTTCAGAGCAGCATCCTGTTGCGGCGACCAGGTCATGCGGATTTCGCCTCGCGATGCAGGGAATAGAGAAGACCGAGGATGATGATTCCGCTCCCGAGGAAGACGTATGGATCGAGCGGCTCGCCATAGAACTGCCAGCCGACGAAGGCGATCAGCGGGATGCGCATGAAGTCCAGCGGGACCACCATGGTGGCATCGCCCCGCCGGTAGGCGTTGGTCAGGCAGTAATGCGCCAGGAGGCCGCCGACGCAGATGCCCACGAGGGCCAGCGCGTGCGAGGGCTGGACCTGAAGCCAGAAGGCCCGGCGCACGCCCGCGAGGTTCATCGGAAGCTGCAGCAGGTTCATGAAGAACAGGATCGAGAAGGTGCTTTCCGTCATGGTCAGCCGCTTGGTCATGATCGCCACCAGGGCGAAGCTGAACGCGACGCCGAGCATGAGGAAACTGGCCGGCTGCAAGGTTTCCAGCCCGGGACGGAGGATCACGAGAATGCCGATGAAACCGAGCACGATGGCGACGAGACGACCGCCTGTCATCTTCTCCTTGAGCAGCGGGATCGCCAGCAAGGCGACCCAGGCGGGCGTCGTGAACTCGAGGGCGAAGACGGTCGCGAGCGGCAGGAGCGTGAGGCCGAACGCCCATCCGTCGGTGCCGAGGAAATGCAGGACGTTGCGAGCCAGGTGCAGCGGAAATCGGCGCGGCTTCAACCCGGGCCGCAGGTCCGGCCGGAGCAATGCGAGCAGGAGCAGGATGAGGACTCCCGCGGCGTTGCGCACGGCGAGCATCTCAAAGATCGAGAACGCCGGTGCGAGCGCACGCACGGCGATGGCCGTTGCGGAGAAGGAGAGGAGTGCGCCGCTCATCCAGAGAATGACGGCGAGGATGCTGCGATGGGGCACGGCGGTCCAACCGATGTGAGGATCCACTCGCTTAGCCTGCCTCCGCGACCGCGTGAAGCCTCCATGGGAATTCGAGCGAGCGACGAACACGCGCATGAGGCCGGGGCTGAAGCAGACCACGGTGGACCGTCGCAGCGACGATCCTGCGGAGGATCCCGATGTGTGATTCTCGACAGGGCTGACGACTCTCCTGCCGCTTTTGGTGCCGCTCGTGCGGAAATTTTTACGCCACGCGGGAAGGGGACTCGAGGCTACGGAAAAGGCGCTTTCGACCCTCTCCAAGTGGATAGGATTCGTGACGTGATGTTTAACATCCGTTAACACGTCCGAATACTCTGAATGGCGAAATCATCATCTTTGTAATTTGAATAAGCCTTTGAATATAAACGCAAATTATGTATGCGCGATATTGCGTGCTTGCGTTCCGAAATGTGTCGGTGGGCCTAAGGAAGCATCTCTAACTGTCTCATCTTGAACCCGATATTGAGTCTTAGATCTGCAAGTGCAGAGAGGCGTGCCTCGCAAAATATCCACAGAAAAAGTGCACGTTCTACTGTCAACACTTTTCGATAATCGGAACCCGCTTGGTATAACGACGTTGCCTTGCAAGCGTGACGGTTGCACGCGAAGGCCCTTGAAGGAGGCGGCTATGCCGACAGACACTAAGTCAAACCCGCTGACGATGCTGTTCACGGGAGACACCGGTGCGACCAGCACCAAGAAGACCGCGAAGAAGAGCAGCAGCGCACGCCGCAGCTCGACCAGCACCGCCAAGAAGGCTGGAACGAAGAAAACCGCTGCCAAAAAGTCGGCCGCGAAGTCGACCTCCCGGTCGGCAGCGAAATCGTCGGCCAAGTCCGGCGCGAAGAAGACCACGGCCAAGAAGAGCACGGCGAAGTCCTCTGCCACGAAGACCTCGGCCCGTTCATCGGCAAAGTCGGCGGCGAAGAAGACGACCGCCAAGAGCGCTGCTAAGAAGACCGCTGCCAAGAAGACCACCGCCAAGAAGTCGACTGCGAAGAAGACTCCGGCCAAGTCGGCCGCCAAGAAGTCCGTTTCGCGCTCGTCCTCGGCCCGTTCGACGACGGCCCGCAAGTCCGCCTCGCGCAGCTCCAGCCGCAGCGCGGTGAAGTCGGCTTCGAAGGCGCGCAGCGCGTCCAAGTCGACCCCGAAGCGTGCAGCCGCCGCTTCGAGCCGGACCTCTGCCACGAAGAAGTCCGGCACGGTTGCCAAGCGGTCCTCGGGCTCCCGCTCCTCGAGCGCTCGCAAGAGCCCCTCGAAGTCGCGGAAGCGCTAAGACCTCCATGCGGCAGGCGCCGGGACGGGTTCATCCCTGTCGCCCGGCTCCTGCGCATAGAAAATCGCCCGGCGAAAGCCGGGCGATTTTGCTTTGGGAGAATGACCGGCTGCTTATCGGCCGGTGCTCATCGGATCGCTGGCGCCCCAATAGGGCGTGGCGTTGTAGTAGCGGTGGACGTGCTCTTCCCATTCCCGGTCGTAGGAGGCGTCATGACCTTCCGCGCTGCGCCGGGGCGCGCCGCGGAGCTGGTCCTCGGAGAGGTTCAGCTCATAGGCATCGAGTTCGGTGTTGTACTTCAGGACGCTCCAGGGAAGGGTGTAGTACTCCTCACCGAGCCCCATGAAGCCGCCGAAGCTCATCACCGCATAGGCGACCTTGCCGGATCGCTTCTCGATCATCACGCGCTCGATCGTTCCGATCTTCTCGCCGTCCGAGCGGCGCACCGGCGTTCCTTCGACCTTGTCGCTGGCAATCAGGCTGTGGGTTTCCCGAACGTCGCTGCTTTGTGCCGTCGTCTGCATCATTGCGCTCCCTTCATGTGTGAGATCCAAGGCATCGGACCCAAAAGTGGACCCGCTTTTGGGATCCGTCCGATGCTTCATCTTTAAACGGGCGCATCGCTGGGCGCGGATAACCGGGGCCACTTTTCCGCACGATGCGCTAGGGCAACGCTCGGGTTGAAATGCCGGTTCCGGTTCGGGCCCGGACCCTCAAGGATTTCAAGGCGTTTGAACGTTCCTCGCGCCAAGCGCTGCCGTAGGAACCCGCTTCCCGACCTCACGTTGACCCACGTTTATGAAACTTGAGGATATGAAGGAGAGTGCCATGGCGGTTCGCCAGAAGCCGGTCGGGGACCAGGTCGTTGTCATCACCGGCGCATCGAGCGGCATCGGACTAGCGACGGCCCATCTGTTCGCCGAGCGCGGCGCGAAGGGCCTCGTCCTGGTCGCCCGCAACGAAGACGCGCTGCGCAAGATCGCCGATGAGCTCAGCCATGGGCCGACGCGGGCTGTTGCCGTGGCGGCGGACGTCAGCAAGCGCGAGGATTTGGACCGGGTGGCGCGCACCGCCGTCGAGACCTTCGGCGGGTTTGACACCTGGGTGAACGATGCGGCCGTGGCCCTGTACGGCAACGTCACCGACATTCCCATGGAAGACCAGCGCCAGCTCTTCGACGTGAATTACTGGGGCGTCGTCAACGGCTCGATGATCGCCGCGGACCACCTGCGCCATCAGGGCGGCACCATCGTCAACGTGGGTAGCGTCCTGTCCGAGCGGGCCATGATCCTCCAGACCCAGTACTCGGCCTCCAAGCATGCGGTGAAGGGTTTCACGGACGGGTTGCGAATGGAATTGGCGAACCAGGGCGCGCCGGTCGCGGTCACCCTGATCAAGCCCTCCTCGATCGATACGCCCTATGTGGAACATGCGCGCAACTATCTCGACCGGGACAACGCCGTCCCGCCGCCGGCCTACGATCCGCATCTCGTCGCCAAGGCGATCGTGTATGCGGCCGAGCACCACCGCCGCGAGATCACCATCGGGTTCGGCGGGTGGATCATCGGCGCCATGGGCAAGGTCGCGCCTCACCTCGTCGACAAGGCGATGGAATGGACGGGCTATGGGTCGCAGACGACCGACCATCCCGAAAGGCCGGCCATGCGCGACAACCTCTATCAGGCCCGCGAGGACGGCGACATGTACTCGTCGCTCCCCGGCGAGCCGCGCAAGACGAGCCTGCTCCTGGAAGCGCAGATCCACCCGTTCGTAACGGCGGCCGTGCTGGCCGGGGTCGCGGCCGGCATCGCGGCCCTGTTCCTGCCGTCCCTGGCGGCGAGCCGGCGTCCGAAGCGCGCCAAGCGGCCGACGCCACGTTATCAACCGGCCATGCGCCGCACCGGCAACGGTCACGACAAGCACACCTACGGACCGGGGCACATGACCCAGCGCGGGCCTTATGAGGGCCGCCCGCAGCCGCGGCACTGATGATGCGTGAGGGCCGGATCCCCGATCCGGCCCTTTCTGCCGAGAGCGACAACATGGCCGCTTCCCGCACGTTCCGAACGGAATGGTTGCAGGCTAGCCTTGCTCCATGATTCCGATTCGCTCCCTCGCCATCGCGCTCGCCCTTCTGGTCGGCGGCTCCGCCGCCGCGCAGGACAAGGGCACCCTCGACCCGAAGCCGCTGCCGCCGCTCGCCGATCCCGGCGATCCCAAGCTCGCCGCAAAGGAACTCTTCGGGCGACGCGCCACGCCGGCCGATCTTCGCTCGCGATCGATCGGCAGCTATGCGCGAGGGTGCGTGGCCGGTGCGGCGGCGATCCCGGTCGACGGCGACAATTGGCAGGTCATGCGCCTGTCCCGAAACCGCAACTGGGGCCATCCGCAGATGATCGGCTTCCTGCAGCGCTTCGCCACCCGGCTTCCAAGCGTGAACGGATGGCCGGGCCTTCTCGTCGGAGACATCTCGCAGCCGCGCGGCGGCCCGATGATCACGGGCCATGCCTCGCACCAGATCGGCCTCGATGCCGATATCTGGCTCACGCCCATGCCCAACCGCCGCCTCTCGCGGGCGGAGCGGGAGGAGATGTCCGCAACCAACGTGGTGCGCGACGACTTGCTCGACGTCGATCCGGCCCGATGGACGCCGCAGCACATGGCCCTGATCCGTGCCGCCGCTCAGGAGAGAAGCGTCGCCCGGGTCTTCGTGAATCCGGCCATCAAGAAGGCGCTCTGCCGGGACGCGGGAGCGGACCGCGCCTGGCTGACCAAGGTGCGGCCGATCTGGGGCCACAACTACCATTTCCACATCCGCCTCGCCTGCCCGGCCGGCGAAGCGGGCTGCTCCGATCAGGATCCGCCTCCTGGCGGAGAGGGCTGCGGGGCGGAGCTCGCCGCCTGGTTCACGCCCCAGATGCTGCGTCCCAAACCCGGCAAGCCCCGGCCGCCGCTCACCATGGCGCAACTGCCGAACGAGTGCCGTACCGTTCTTGACGCGCCCTGAGACGGCCCTGAAGCAGAAAGGCTCGCACCTTTCGCGATGCGAGCCTTTCACAGCCATTTCTTAAGAACGGGACGACCGGGTCTATTCCGCCGCTACGCCGACGCCGATCTGGCAGGAGACGCCGGTGCCGCCCAGGCCGCAATAGCCGTTCGGGTTCTTGGCCAGGTATTGCTGGTGATAATCCTCGGCGAAGTAGAACGGTCCCGCGTCGAGAATCTCGGTCGTGACCGGCCCGTAGCCCTTGGCCGCGAGCGCCTCGCCGTAAGCGGCCTTGGACGCCTCTGCGGCCTTCTTCTGATCCTCGTCGAACACATAGATCCCGGAGCGGTACTGGGTACCCACGTCGTTGCCCTGGCGCATGCCCTGAGTCGGGTCGTGATTTTCCCAGAAGGTCTTCAGCAGGGCCTCATAGGAGGTCACCTTCGGATCGTAGACCACCAGGACGACCTCGTTGTGCCCGGTGAGGCCCGAGCACACTTCCTCGTAGGTCGGGTTCGGCGTGGTGCCGGCCGCGTAGCCCGCAGCGGTGATCCAGACGCCGTCACCCAGCTGCCAGAACTTGCGCTCCGCGCCCCAGAAGCAGCCGAGGCCGAACACGGCCTTCTCCATCCCGTCGGGATAGGGCGGCTGAAGGGGGCGGTCGTTGATGAAGTGCCGCTCAGCCGTCGGAATCGGGCTGGTCCGGCCGGGCAGAGCCTCGGCGGCGTTCGGCAGGTCGAGGCGTTTGCGGAAGCTGAACATGAGAGGTCCTCGCGTGACCTCGCTCATGTAATCACTGCCGGGTGCCCGCGGGAGGGGGCGGTTCCGTCACCTTCCCGTGAAAAGTGAGCCCTTTTATCGCGCCGAGCGATGGGCTCATCAAACAAGGGACATCGGGGTCGATCCCACATGTGGGATCGACTCTTGGGTCCGGTGCTCTAGCGGCCTGCGAGGTAGCCGATCGGCTCCAGGGGCTTCTGCCCGAGCCACATCAGCAGCGCACCGACCAGGAAGCCCGTCACTGAGGCCGGCATCTGCAGGACGTAGGTGGCGATCGGATCCCACAGCCAGGGGTAACCACGCTGGGCGATGCTACCCTCGAGCGAGGCCATCCCGCTCGGGAAAAGAGTGCCGCCGACCTTTCCGATCGAAGCGAACGATACAGCATTGTTGACGATCGATCGCGTTCCATCGATCACCAATCCGATAAATCCCGCTGCGATCAGCAGGAGGCCAAGGCTACGCGCTAGGAACTTCAAGGGAAGATACCTCTATGAACAGAGGGGGAATTATCTAGAGCGTTTTGTCGCAATGGCAAAGGCGATTCCGGCTGATTTGTGACAAGTTCGGACTTGCCTTTTGCCATGATTTGGCGATACACGGGCGCTCCGCAGACAGAAGCGGAGAACCGGCCGGCCCGCAGCACGCGGGCAGTTCGACGGTTCATGGAGCCTCAAGAGGCTCATGCTGGAGGGGTGGCCGAGTGGTTGAAGGCGCACGCCTGGAAAGTGTGTATACGGGAAACCGTATCGCGGGTTCGAATCCCGCTCCCTCCGCCATTGTTTACTTCTAAGTATCTAAAATTACGACGTAATTTGGAAAGCGTCTCAGACTTTCCCCACCTCTTTCCCCACCTTTGAAGCTAGCTTGGCTATCGAACTGTGATGCCCGAGCAATCAGCGACGAGAATAATGCGCCGAAGAACCCTGCGCCCCCCAAAATAGGGATTCACCTTCTCCCAGAGTCTGACTCGACTCAGGCGACGTGATGGCTACGGTCGCCGTGTATGTAATCCTGGGGGATTTTCCTTGAAACGTGTAATTCTAGTACTCCCATTGATGGGAGCTTTGGCCGCTTGCGCCGGTGCTCAAGCAACCCGGACTTCGGCAAATACGATGGTCATTGACGCCGGAGCCGCTCCGGCCTGTGGCTCTCAGGGCGCCGCAAAGGTGGCCGCGAAGAGCGCCGCCGTTGAAACTATCCGTGCCGGCTACGACCGGTACATCATCACCGGAGCGGCCGCTCAGAACAATGTCTCGACCACTCAGATGCCCGGGCAGTTCAACACGGTCGGAACCAGCACCTACTATGGCGGCGGCTTCAGAAGCTACAACGCGACGACTACTTATACTCCCGGCCCGACTATCGTGAGCGGCAGCCATGACAGACAACTCGGTGTCGTGATGTTCCGCAGTGGAGAGCCTGGATCTGAGAACGCCATTGACGCCCGGCAAACGCTTGGGGCGGAATGGGCTGACCTCGTGAAGTCGGGCATTCATACCTGCCTGTAACCTGACCCCCGAAAAACTGGAGAGGGCGCAATGAACCCTCTCCATCCAAACGGGGCTAAGCATTGCGGCGGCTAGTTCGGGAACGAATGCCTTGAGGCTCCAGCTTATCTCAATCAGCGCAGGTCTGTTCGCACTAACTCCGGGCCTCCTTGCAACAGGCCCTGTGTTTGCTGACGACAAATGGGCACCCGTTGGCAATGGCTGGGAGCGCTATACGAATGAGCGTTTCGGTTCAGTGGCAGAGGTGCCGCGCCATCTCTTCACGCTCGTCGAGCCTCCGCCAGAAAACGGAGATGGCCGGCAATTCAAGGCTGAAGGTGGTGCGAGGTTATGGATCTACGGAAGCTATGGGCCCTATGTGGTGACAGACAGCTTCCAAGCTTACAAAATCTGGTTGCTCGAGCACACAGAGTTGGACCGTCTGACCTATATGGCCGAAGGAAAGGGTTGGCTCGTGCTTTCCGGGGTAAAGCAGGGCAATGTTGTGTACAGGAAGGTTATCGAGGGCTGCGGCGCAGCGCATGAGGTCAAAATCGAGTATCCTGTACAAAGAAAGGCTCTGTACGATCCTCTCGTAAACCGATTATCACGTTCGCTTGGCTGCACCTTAGGGAAGTGAGCGGTCAGACATCGCCCAAATCAGCAGTGCGGGCGGCTACGTTATACTTGTAATCTTGAATCGAAATATCTTGGATAAGTCTTCCTAATGAACCTTCAGTGCCTCTGAGGGGCAACGTGCTATGGATCTTTGGTTAAGACTAATGCCTGGCAGTGTATGGGATCTGCCCCGACTACGTTGGTACATTGAGGATTGCCTTGAGCAGCCTCATGCAATCATCTTGAACACTAATATGGGCATTACAACGTGCGACTTGTATCTGCCTGAGCATTACGACCCTGAAATGGCAATTGTAATGGTAGAAGCCATGACAGGAATGGAATTTGAACACATGGGGTATGTCTGACCGCATCAATATCACTTCTCGCCCCCTGAGGCGACAGATGCGGTTCAGCCCTTTTAGGTGATAGATCCAGCCTCTCGATTTTGCACCCGTTTATAACGAAGCAGCTCCCCGCTCACTCCTCTATAGCCTCTGTATCGAAATCTCTTGTTTAAGGCGCCTCAAGGCTGGGCAGAAGGCTAGAGATTTCGTCAGCATCTATCACACCACCCAGGAACAATCTCTCGGCAATTGCCTCAAACCGTGCTCGGTGTGTCTCAATAATCATTCGCGCCTTTTCGCGGCCTTCGACCAGCAGGCTTCGGATGGCAGTCTCATCCGCGTCGTTATCTTTGGCACCAAGAACGCCAATTGCAATATCTTCAGCCGCTAGCCTATCCAACGTGAGTTCCGCACATTCGAGCGAAGAATGTGGGTAGCCACCGATTTCCGCACCCGCCCAGCCCGCCATCGTAATTGCAATCTGGTCACGAATTGGAAGATGAGTCGGGCTGCCAGCGGCGACTTGGCCGTCGCCGCTGTCGCAAATATACAGCCTCATGACGTTGATGTTGAATGACCAGAGAACAATGCCGTGACCGGCCTCATGGAAGGCAACCCGGCGGCGTTCTGTCGGATCGGCTTTTGTGTCGCCCATTTCTGCTCCTATGTACTAAGCAGTTGAACAGCGCTTCGGTAGCACGGCTCACCATGCTTGGGCAGATAAGTCACAAGGTGATTCTCTCGACGAAAGGAAAGCGCCCGCCCAAGCATCAGAGCTAGTCTACTTTCATCAATCGGGCGAGAGCCAGCACGCAGTGAGAGTCAAGTGCATTCTCAGCGGCATCGTACTTAGCCACCAACCGCATATACGTCGCCCAGCGCATGCCCTTAGGTTTTGGGGGGAGATCCCACTCATCCTGGCTTTCACTTCCAAGAAGGACCGCTTGCACTTTCGCCTTAATGCGCCAAGCCCTTCCGATAGGGTCGAGGAACTGCGAGGCATAGGCAGCCCTGCGGCCCCAGGCATGCCGGCTCGCAAAGAGCGTGGCGCCAAGCGGCCTGTAGAGCACACGTACGCGCCGCCCGGTTCTCGGGCAGATAGCGTACCACTGCAGACCGCCAAAGTGCCTCGGCTCCGGCACCAGAGAGAATGACTGCTGACGTCCCTGGAAGGACAGGTCCAGCAGGCCGCTGTAGTCCGACATCTTCAGGGTAGCTGTGATGGTTTCGCCCGAGCCATAGGTGAGAACACATTGGATGTGGCTGTCGGGTTTCCCGGCGCCGCTCGGAATGAGCTTAGCGAGATCCAGCTTGGGTCCGCTCTCCAGAGTGAGGCGCTGCCGGTCACGAGGCATGTGAACAGCCTCCGGGTGGGAACTTAACTGTATTAGCCATTGTTATCATTGAAGAACTCATATGCGGTACCATAATACCACATCGGAGGTGGGGTTACGGTCTAATTCATTGTTCTTCTTACGCATTGATGGCCACATGTCGAAGTCAACTACGCTTGAGCATTTTGGGTGAAAGGCGCGTTCCTAACAAAAGGAATGGCACAGGCTCGCCCACTCGCTTGGCACCTGGGCCTGCTGTGCTCCCTACTTGTTTTGCCCACGACTATTTTTGTCGGATGGGTTCTCTGGCAGTACGCTGGTGCCGAGCGAGCACATCTTTTGCAGAACGGCCAGGAGCTTGTGCATCGTATTGGCGATGCGGTTGAAACAGAGATTGCCTCGGTTATGGGCACCGCGAAGGTGACTGCCTCCTCTCCTCGGCTCCTGCAGGGCTCATTGAACCCCGCCGAGTCACGTCAAACAGCAGCTGCTGTCGCTCGCTCTCTGGGAGTCGACATCGCTGTCCGTGATGTTGGCGGTCAACTCTTGCTCAACACGCGGCTAACGGAGGACCAGAACCTTCCCTCCCGACCACTTGAGGTGGACCAAACGGTACTGACCACCAAGCAGGCTGCCGTATCAGACTTGTTTCTCGGGTCCTACAACAAGGAACCTCTTGTTGCGGTAGTTGCGCCGGTCATACGCCCAACAACGGGAGAAGTTATCTACTTCATTGATGTCACGGTCCCTGCCAGACGCATCCTTGACGTCATTCTCAAGGAGCCTCTTGGAAGCGGGCTGTATGCGACCGTACTGGACAGAACAGGCCGCGTGATTGCGCGGACTCGTGGTCAGCAGCAGTTTGTAGGAACCGAAGCCACGGAGTTCATGCGCGGCGTCACAAGCCGAACGGGCCATTTCCGGACGCAGTCCTTGGATGGTGTCCCAGTGCTAGTCCACTATGCTCGTGTAGATGGGTCCGATTGGATTGTTGCGGTTGGTCTAGAGGAAGAGACGCTAAACGCGCCTATCAGGCGGCTCGTAGGCCTGCTGGCCGCAACGGGTCTGTGCCTCGCCCTTCTCTCGACGGCGCTGGCCTATCTATTTGGCAGACGCATTACCAAAGCCATTGAGGGGCTTTCCGCCGCTGCCAGTGCCTTGGGAGCAGGGTCAGACGTTCCAGTCCTTCAGACACCCATCCGTGAGATCAACAGTGTGAGCGCGGCGCTTGCGGACGCGGCGGATGAGCGGAAGCGTGCGGAGGAGCGCCAAGCCCTGATGGTTCGGGAGCTACACCACAGGGTCAAGAATACCCTCGCCACCGTTCAGGCTGTCGTTAACTCGACAGCCCGAAGGGCGGAGACCATCCGAGAGTTCAGTGACGCGGTGACCGAGCGCATCATCTCGCTCGCGAGGACCCATACGCTGCTTGTGGACGATGCCTGGGGAGGCGCCTCGCTGAACCAGATCTTGAGAACCGAGCTGGAGCCTTACAACACCGGACACCAGCGGGTGAAGCTTCATGGCCCTGAAGTCCATCTTCCAGACAGTATTGCTTTGGCATTCGGCATGGCCGTCCATGAACTGACTACAAATGCGGCCAAGTATGGAGCCCTTTCTCTTCCGACCGGCTGCGTACACGTGACCTGGTCCGTTGAAGGGAAAGACCTAGACAAGCGTCTTCAATTAGAGTGGCGAGAGCATAACGGGCCGCCGGTCGAAGTGCCAAAGCGAAGGGGCTTCGGATCAACCTTGTTAGAGCGCGTGCTTGGGCGTCAACTGCAAGGCGACGTCAGGACGGAGTACCTGCCGGAAGGCATCCGAGTTCGAGTGGATGCGCCTCTGAGTGACCACACCGTCCGCGAGGCAGGGGCGGCTTGACCTACATGAGTCGCTGTTCATCATCTCTCCACCCCAGACCCCATCTGGTAGATTATATGTGTCCCTGTGGTCGGACCGCTGCAGGGCCTGTTGGAGGGGTCACGGTCCCTGTCATCGGACCGTAGGCGGAAATTTCCTTTCGTGGAGCCCTGAATTGTCCCTGTGGTCGGACCGGCTGTCCTTCTCATCGGACCGGCTACAAATTCACCTTGTAATGAGAACCTCTGCAGAAGCTCCGTCGTTGTTCTATCCGTAAGAACTCAAGGCATTGCCATGAGCCTGCAGAACGCCATCTATCGAGGAACCGCCCGTCATCGGGCCGAGGACGACCTCTTCCACTTCGACCGGTCATGGGCTCCCAAGCCCGCCGAGTGCGATACGGGGTTATCCAGCGCCAAAGGATCTGCCCAGTCGTGGGTCGTCAGCCTGCGCCCCCGTTGGTTGGTCAACCGGGCTCAGCCGCTCATTCGGCCCCGCTACGAGGGCTGACCATTTCCGGCCCGCTCTGGATTGCCTTCTCCGTCGCTAGATCCCGCAAAGAAAGAGCGCCCATTCGGCTGGCGCTCTAGGTGGGCCGCTGTTGCGACCATCCAGGGAGAACGACCGTGCCATACGGCACAAGGGGAGGCTGCGCCCGAAAGGTTAACGCATCCCTAAAAGAACCACCAATCGCGCGGCGTTCCTCTGCAATTGACCTCAGGGCTGTCTCAACAGCCCCAAGCATCTATCAGCCAGCGATTTATTAATCCAAGTGATTGTGGGGGCTTCTGAGGGGCGTACACTTCGCCAGACACGAGGTTTGGCATACCACTCCATCAGGGCAAACTGGTCGGACTGGAACTGGATCAGGCAAGACTAGCCCAGCTTGATGTCGACAGAGCCGAAAGCACACGGCGGGTAGCCGCAGATGACCAAAATAGCGGAATACCAGACCCACGCCCTGGAATGCAGGGCCTTGGCGAAGCAGATGCCTGTAGGAGAGCAACGCACTCAGCTCCTGGAAATGGCACGAACCTGGGAGTCACTGGCGAATAGCCGAGAGAGACTCATCAGGACCAATCCTGAACTGGAGGCCCTTGATAGCCTCGCGTCTGCCGATGGGGCCACGCCCTCTTCAAAGGCGCACTGAGCGGGAGCTTCTTGCTCCTGGCAATTGACCTAACCCCTGAGCGTGTCTTGCGCTTTCTTTTATCAGGGGCGCGCAGACTGTCTTAGGCGACGTTGCATGGCAAGTCGGCCGTTGAGTGCACAATGGCTAAACAAGGAAAAGGGGCCCGTAGGCCCCTTTAATACGTGTAATTCAGACTAGGTCCATGCTAGACTAACTGACCTGTCGAGTAGGCTTGTATCAGTTACTGGGTCGTAATGACGGTTAAGGAAGCCGCCGATTACTGAATAGTCTCCGGTGTCATGTTCGTACAAAACTGTGTATTTGCTGACATTCGGCGTGGTACTATCTGGCATGGGGCCCGTGTATATATCGGTGTCGTTACCGGAACCTGACAGCCAGTCTACCTGATCGTTATATTGGTTCATAACCTGTTGTTCGTAGGATTCTGAAGAATACCGATCCGTCACGACGTCGAATGTCATGTAAGCATAGTCATGACCGTTAATCGTTGCGGTTTTAACGACACTCTCGTTCTTGACATTCAGCAGAACATCAAGCGAGTCGACCATCCCTGAAAGTTTATATGCGACAAGTTCGGTGTTGTGAGCCATAGGACGACCCTCCTGATTCATTCAGGGGACGCTTGCACTACACTCCTCGCACTACGCAATGATTATACAGGAAAAATGCTGCATTCTCATTCCCTATTTAAGACATTGCTGCGGTTCCCGTACGACGCACCGGAGGCGAGATATTTCCTCAATCTGACCTGTGATAGTCTTCTAAAGGCTCTTGAGTCCTGAGCGTGTCTTGGGGCTTCCTTGTTTCGACCTTTTTGGGTCCCATCTGCTCAAGAGGGCCCTCCAAGAGGCGCAGTCAAACATCTCCATCCATTCTCCAAAATGGCGCGTATACTACCGGGAAAGAGGGGCCGCTGTTCGACGAGGTCGGTTCTAGGCACAAGTGCGTAGCCATCACACTCCTCGAAGCATCATGGAGACGTGTCATGCCTGAAGCGCGCATTAGCGTCCGAGTGGCTGATAATCGGCAATCCGTGACCGTCGAGATGGGGCCTGTTGAAGGTCTGTCAGCCCGAATAACGCTCGGCCTCGAGCAACTCACGCAGGTCATCAGCTCGCTGGGGCAAGCACGAACGCAGATGGTTGACGGTCAGCGGGTCGAGCCGCTTGAAGGTACAAAGGTACAAACCATCGCAAATCCCAAGTGGTACATTCAGGTAGCCCCTATTGACGGGTCGCTTCTCGCATTCAGTCACCCCGCCTTTGGTCCGATTGCCTTCGCAATTCCTCGGGAAGAGGTTGCCCAGATTGTTGGTGTCCTGACGAGCCACCTGTCACTTCCGGTGTGTCGACAGGAAAAACCAAACTGAGACACTCACATTGCCGTTGGATACCTGGAGAAAGCCCACCCATAATCAGGAACACACCAGATGCCTAACCCCGGATGTCCTCCATCCCAATGCCGGCGGTATAAGAGATAACTAAGGCGACCAGACCGGTCCCGAGAACTGCGATTGCCCCAAAGTGCATTTAGTTGCCCCTGATTGATGAGAAAGAACTCCATCAATCCCGCGAAGATGGAAGCGCAGGCTCAAGGCGCCCGTAGAACTTCAGCATCCCAACTTCGCATGGCACCCGCTACGGAACAGGCTGGACTCGGCGCTCATGAAGGGCAATCGCTGGCGCGATAATCGCTGTCGGGTTCGGCGGAAGGATTGCACAGTAGGTTACATAGCCCAGGTCGTAGCCAGGCCCGTTCTCGAACCGCCCGCACCAATGCCCCCCGTCTGTTTCACCCGTGTCACCGGCTAGTGCCCGATGCTGGATCGTGTGGTCTGGCACCCAGATCCACTTTCCCTCGACGAACATCTGCACCCCGGTTGGCC